>CAXBHV010000888.1:0-3895 GCA_963974855.1 uncultured Rhodopirellula sp.
AATGCGTCCGGCCTGCCATGCAGTAGGGTCAAATCCGGCCGTATCCGTTTCCACCGTCGGTTTTTCCGGAGCCTCGTTGTTTGCAGGGACACCCTTTTCTGGGGTCGCCACCTTCGGCTCGGCTGCCGCCTTGGAAACCAAGGTTGTCACGGTTGATTGATCCTCTGCTTGATTTCCCTGCGCAGACGATTGCGAGGAAACCTCAAGTACCGATTCATCGGGGATAAATTCCCAGGCACGGTTGCCGGGCTTCATCGCCGCAGCGGGGATAACTACCAGCGGCGTCGTCGGCTGGATTAAAAGTTTGACGGTCACGTACATGCCACGAACCAGCGTCGAGGGGCCTGTCAGCGATGCCGAACCGCCCTCGGTTTTGAAGGCACTGGGTTCATCGACAAGAATACGAACAGGAACCGTCCGCGTCGTCGGATCAAGTCCAATCCCGTCGTAGCTCAACAGCCGTCCGTCCCAGCGATAAACTTTGCCTTCGCGGCCGGAAATTTCAAACTCGACGATCGCGGGTGTTTCGGGAATATCGTATCCCCGTCCCTCCCCTTTGACCGGGCTGACCGATCGATCGGCTTGATCGAGCACCCAGTAAAGCTGGTCCATCCGTAAACTTGTCGCCACTTCGACTTTGGTTGTGTCTTCGATCGTGACGATCGTGCTACCACGAGCGACAAAGGTGTTCAACTCGGCGTCTTCGTTAACGATCACACCGTCGATCGGTGAACGAATTTCGGTTCGCTCGAGGTTGACGTTCGCGGTGTTCAATTGGGCGCTGGCCAATCGTTCGGATGCTTCCAATCGAGAGCGCCGTTTGCGGAGCAATTCAAGCTGGTTTTCATAGCTGACACGCTGCTGAGTGGATTGCAGAACGGCCCGTTTCGCTTTGTCGATTTCCCCCTCACTGGCAAATCCGCCCGGCAACGATTGCAACCTTTGCACTTCCCGCTGCTGCAGTGTTTCGTCTTCGATCGCGACTTCGATCAAACGTTTGGTGTTAGCCATTTCTTGGTCGACTTCACCAAGCGCCTCGTACTCTTGTTCTTTCAGCCGGGTTAGACGCGTGACTTCGAGCTCGTAATCCGTCGGATCAATTCGCATTAACAAATCGTCTTTTTTGACAAAGGCACCTGCTTCGCACTGGTCGGATTTGAAGATAATTTTCCCCGCCACCTCTGTGGCAAGACGCACTTCACGAAACGGCACCACGGTGCCATCGACCTGCAACTGCAGTCGTTTGCCAAAATCGCTTAACGATTTGACTCGCTCGGTTCGTACCGGCGTCAACGATTTCATTCGCCCGGCGTAACTCGCATCCGCGGGTGGCCGCTGCGAAGGCCCGACCTTTCCGAGCGCGATCACCGTCCCTACCGCGACCACCACAATCGCAAGCGGAATGATCACATTAAACAAGAACCACGATGGCGTAAAAATGTGTCGGGTTGCCGGAGGATGTTTTGGGTCAGGATTCATAGGTGAAACCGAGGGATCCGGTGAATGTCCAGCGTCAATGGATCGAGACGCTTCGGACGACGGCGAAAAAGCCGGGTCAGTTTGTTTAGAAAGAGTGGGAGAAGTCATGTTATATATGTGATGAAAACGACGTACTATTGTTTTTCTTCGATGGGTTTGACGCGACCGTCAATTAACTCAGTGAGATGCGTCTTGTGGTTCAACAACGCGGCCTGGTCCGCCGACGCCAGGATCACCGCCGTGATGTGATGACTGAGCGAACGAACGTCATAGTGCTCCGCCCGCTCGGAATCCGAAATCAAAATCTTTACGACGCCGCCGCTGACTCGGTAATAAAGGCATTGCCCGACCGCGCTGAGCGCCAATTGATCGATCACATGCTGCGGCACGGGACGTCCGAGAATCGACTGCACCGCATTGCGAATCTGATCGAACATGGGCCGGAAAAAATCGTTCACCATCTCGCGAAATACCGAAGTGGGATTCTGCATCTCACGTAAGAACAGCTCGGTTTCCCAGCCTCCTTCGTCATCGGTCAACATCCGCGACAGCAGCGTGTGAACAAGACAAAAAAGGTCGTAACGGGGTTCGTCACCGATCGATTCCGGAACCGGAAAGGCATGCTCACGTGAATGACGAACGTACTCCATCACTTCGCGATAAAGCCCTAGCTTGTCGCCAAAGTAGTATCCCACCGAGGCAATGTTGACATTGGCTTCGCCGCAAATCTCGCGAACCGTCGCTCGATTAAAGCCACGATTGGCAAACACCGCCCCCCCAGCCATCAAAAGCCGGGTACGAGTATCGGTAGCCGCATCTTGCGGCGGAAGAGAAGAGTTGGTCTCAGACAAGCGATCACCCTATCCACATTTCAAACAACTGTTTTAAACAATCGTTTGAAATAGCGATGATGTCAAGTCGGAAAAACGGAAATGCTCTCAGCTGCCCTTCCGCCAAACAGGAAGCCTCGTATCAATAAGTCCTTCGGCATAAATGACTTAGGAAACGCAGGCCACTAAGCATGGGGGTTAGAAAGCGTACTGCGAGAGCACGCCATGGGCTGCCGGAACGACAAACAAGGCGGCGACTTCTGATGAATCGCCGACTCGTTGCTGAAGTAAGGCTGATTTTTAAACCACTTCGATGATGGCTTTGATCACGCCCGTTTCGGGCTTGGTGAACGATTCAAAATCGTTGATGACACCGTCAAAGCTGGTTCGGTGGGTAATCCAAGGATCGGTATTGATCGTGCCGTCCTCAATCAGCCCAATGATTCGAGTGAAGTCCGGTGGCAAGGCATTGCGGGAAGCCAAAATCGTCGCTTCGGGTCGATGCATCACGGGGTGCCTGAAAGTCAATTCGTCGGTTGTAATGCCGACATAGACGAGCCGTCCAGTCGGTGCCAGGTACTGGAGTGCTCCCGACATCGAATACTTGTTGCCGGTGGCGTCGGTGATCACTTGGAACATGTCGCCGCCGGTCAACTCTTTCATTCGTTCGACTTCGCTGCCGTCCCCTTTGAACAGCACGGTGTTTTCGATTCCGTAGTTATCACGAACAAAATCGAGTCGTCCTTGGTTCATGTCCATCACGCTGATGGTCGCGTCGGTCAGCCGAGCGAACTCGAGTGTCGCCAATCCAATCGGTCCCATCCCAATGATCAACGCATGGTCGCCTTTTTCCGGAGCTCCACGATCGTTTGCGTGACATCCAATCGCCAAGGTCTCAACGAGCGCCAATTGATCGTAGGACAACTTGGTCGACGGATGCAATTTATCCGCACGCACCAAAAACGATTCGCAAAGACCGCCGTCCATCATCACGCCAATGACTTTTAGGTTTTGGCAACAATTGATGGCTCCGCGGCGGCACGCGTAACATTCACCACAATTCATGTACGGTTCGATGCTGCAGCGATCTCCGGCTTTGACATTGGTGACCCCTTCGCCAACCGATACGACTTCGACGCCAAGCTCGTGCCCAGGAATCCGTGGAAAATCAAAGAAGGGAAACTTACCCAAGTAGCAACTGATATCGGTTCCACAAACACCCATCCGATGAGTGCGAACGAGTGCTTGGCCGGCGGACGGTGCCGTGGGCTCGTCGATGTCCACATGCTTTAACGTTTTGAGTTCCGAGATTTGAATGGCACGCATGGTAAGGATCTGTCCGTACGAGATGGTTGGAAATTAAAAGTGGTTTTAAAAGGAGAGCCGACGGCTCAAATTGAAGCAGACTGATGCATACGAAAGACATCGAGGCAGACGAAAACTAAGCAGTTAGGCAGGAGTCTTTAAGTAAATTGGCGGTTTTGGCGCTAGCCACGGTTCCGGCGCTAAACCGGTTCCAGCGCTGAACCGTGGCTAGCGGCTTGTTGATTTAGTGAGCCGTGACGCGTGAGCGGCCGGGTTCCACG
>CAXBHV010000889.1:0-3891 GCA_963974855.1 uncultured Rhodopirellula sp.
GAATTAATGGTCGCAGCAACGCTGCTGGTCAGCGGTGTCGGCGTCGCCGCCCCACTCACTGTGCGTAGTGGTCGACTATGGCAACAAACGCGTCATCAACAAATGGCTCTGGATGAACTGACTAACCAAATGGAGATCTTAATCGATTTGCCAATCGAGCAACTCGAGAATCAGCTTGATAAAGTCGCGGTTTCCGAAGCCGCAAGCACATTACTTGCAGACGCAGTTTTGACTGCGGAGATCGTTGGTCATGAAAACGAGTCCGAACTTCGATTGTCAATCAATTGGAACCGAGTCGGTTCTCCGGAACCACTGACGTTAACCGGTTGGTTAAAAGCGGAGTCAATTCAATGAGGCACTCAAAAACGGGACACACTCTGATCGAACTCGTCGTCTCGATGACGGCCGGCGGTACCTTGATGGCACTTGCGATGGGGTTAGTCCACCAATCAATGACTTGGTCGTCGATCGGAAACTCGCGGGCGGCACATGATCGCGAGTGTCAGCGAATGGTGGATCAATTCCGCAGCGATGTTCATCGCAGTGATCAAGTTGTCAATGGCGAAAGTAAATTTCAGCTGTTGCGCGGCGATGAGCTGTCAGTGATTTACAAGACGGAAGCGAACAAAATCACTCGGACCGAAGCGGATGAAGACGATACGGTTCGTCGCGAATCCTACACATTAGCGGATTCGTATACTGCTTCCTTTGATTACTCCGAGTCAAAAAACGAAGCTTCGCTTTCAATCCGCTTTGATACCGACAGTTACGGATACGAATCACGCATCGATCGCCACGCAATCGCCAAGTTGAGCAGGCTTTTGCAGCGAAGTAACCCGAATACTGATGATCGTGAGACGCGGAACGACGAGGCAACGCCATGAACACAACGACGAACGCAGTTCATCGCAGCAGAATCAAATCCGATACGCCGCGGTTTTTTCGCTCGCAACGTCAGAATCAACGACCCGGCATCGTGCTGATCTGCATGCTGGTCTGTTTGATCGTGGCCTCAAGTCTGGTCGTCGCAACGGTTGCCAACGCAATGCGTGGCCAACGCGAGACCCGACGTCGTCATCAGGCAATGCAGACGCAGTGGTTGCTGCTTGCGGGTATCGATCGAGCCGTCAATCAAATCAAAGCGGATCCAAATTACCAAGGCGAAAGCTGGATACCCAAAGCCGAGTTGCCCGGTTTTGCGGAAGTCAAAGTGCAAATCACGTTGACGCCCATTGAGTCTGAGAATGGCGAGTCTGAGGACAACCCATCCGACACGGTCGCTGTGAATGTGGTTGCCATGTTGTTTCAATCGGATGCGAGTCCCGCGATGAAAATTGCGACCCGCACTCAAAAAAGTTACTCCTTCCAATTTTCAAAAACAAACCTCCCTTCACCAACGTCAAACGAAGAGTAGAACAATGTATCGAAAATTAACGTCTTATTTCATTGTGAAGACCGCTAACATCAACGGCGATCCACCGTCACGCCCCGACGCCGGTCAACCAGAGCGAACACGCGGCGGGTTCACGTTGGTAGAATTGCTTGTCGTGATTGCAATTATCGGCGTTCTGGTTGGATTGCTGTTGCCGGCAGTGCAAGCGGCGCGCGAAGCGGCTCGACGATCTTCCTGCCTAAATAACATGATGCAGATTGGTCTGTCCATTCATCACCATGATTTCAGCCACGAGCATTTGCCGTCGGGAGTAATCAGTGATGAAGGTCCGGTGCGTAACGAACCAATTGGCAAACACATCAGTTGGATGGTGCAAATCCTGCCATTTATAGAACAGCAGAATACGTTTGAGCATTTCGATCAGAAAGCGGGGGCTTATGCGGCCGTCAATGGTCCTGTTCGAGCAAGTCGGATCCCCACATACATGTGCCCTTCGTTCCCGGGGGCTAGCTCGGATATCGTGATCTCGTTTGACGATGGCCAACGTTCGGAAAATGTCGCGTTATCAAACTATGCAGGCTGTCATCACTCGGTCGAGGCCCCGATCGATGCCGACAACAACGGCTTGCTCTTTTTGAATAGCCGGTTGCGATACGGTGATATTCGTGATGGAAGCTCGCAAACGATTTTGATTGGTGAAATGATTCCCAATCGCAATACTCTCGGCTGGTGCTCCGGCACGCGGGCAACACTGCGTAACACCGGTTCAATTATCGAAAATTCACAACGCTTTTTCGATGCCACCGCTCAGCCCGAGCTTGAAAACGGTTCACTTAGGGTTGGCGGATTTGGCAGTTCTCACCAGGGCGGCGGCAACTTTGGCTTCGCCGATGGTTCGACACGATTTCTGAGTCAGTCAATCGACCCCGCGTTGTTCGCTCAGCTCGGAGACCGCGCCGATGGAGAATTGCTTATTGGCCAAAACTACTAACGAGAATTGGCGACAATGACGGACCTTCGGAACATTATGTGACGGTGCTCACTGGTAGCGGAAGTCGTCAAAACTTTCGTGAATCACAGCTTAGGTCGAAACTCTTGAAGAGTTCCGCTACGTCGGTAATGATTCCGACGGAACTAAGCACGTTCGGAACAATAGATGGCGGGTTTTCCCGTAGCGGAAGTCGTCAAGACTTTCGTGAATCACAGCGTCGGCCGAAACTCTTGACGAGTTCCGCTACGTTAGTAATGATTTCGACGGAACTAAGCACGTTCGGAACAATAGATGGCGGGTTTTCCCGTAGCGGAAGTCGTCAAAACTTTCGTTGTCCAGGCTGACCGAAACTCTTGACGAGTTCCGCTACGTTAGTAATGATTCCGACGGAACTAAGCAGTCGGCGGCGTTGCATTAGCGTCGCGGTTGTAGTGATCCATAAACTCGGTTTGGACTTTCACGATCTCGGGGACCGCTGCGAAAAAGGCATCGATAACTTTGGGATCGAAGTGACTTCCGCGACTTTCTTCGAGAATCGAAAAGCACTTTTCGCGAGGCATCGCTTGTTTGTAGGGACGCTCCGATGCAAGAGCATCATAAACATCTGCGACCGCAGTGATCCGGCCTTCTAGCGGGATGTCTTCACCAGCCAAACCCAGCGGATAACCGGAACCGTCATATTTTTCGTGATGCGTCTGGGTAATGCTGGCGGCCAATCGCATCAATGATCCACTGTCTCGTCCCGTCGGGCACGGTTCGTAGGACGAACGTCGCAACGAGCTACCGTCGTTGATCGTATGCGGTTTGATGATCTGGTGTCCGAGTTTGACATGAGTTTGAATGATGGCAAACTCGCTCGGCATCAACTTGCCTGGCTTCAGCAAAATCGCATCGGGAACGGCAATTTTGCCAACATCGTGCAGCTGAGCGGCAAGCTCGATGTCTTCCACATACCAATCTGGCAACCCGAGCGCGCCAGCGATCAAGCCAGCAAAGCGGCCCACGCGGATCACGTGGTTGCCGGTGTCGTTATCACGCATCTCTGCCGCACGTGCCAAACAGTAAATAACTTCGCGGCGAGATCGCTCGAGGTCAGCGGTACGTTGCTGGATTGTTTCTTCGAGGTCTTCGGTATGATGCTGCAGTTGATCTTGGTAACTTTTGTTTTGCAACGCATTACGCACACGCGGTGCCAATTCCATTGGATCAACGGGCTTGATCAAAAAGTCGGTTGCACCAAGTTCAAGACACGATAGTTTCACCGCAGCGTCATCGTTCGCCGTCAGGATCAGAACCGGAAGATGTCGGAACCGCGAATGATTGCGAAGAACTCTCAGAATCTCGATGCCGTTTGCATTCGGCATGTTCACGTCGAGTAGCAATACATCCGGGGACGCTGTGATGATCGACTGCAATGCGTTGGCCGTGTCGACACAGGTCTCGAAATTACAGTATCCCGCCGATTGGAGGTGCTTTTTGGCAACCAACACGTTCACGGGCTCATGAT
>CAXBHV010000890.1:0-3889 GCA_963974855.1 uncultured Rhodopirellula sp.
GGAGTGATGGTTTGCGCCGAAATGCTTGCCTTGGTGGTGAAAACTTCAGTCCCGCTAAAATCATCCAGGTTCAATCTCGCCACGCCACCCTGAGGGTCAATGACAAACATGGTTCCGCCTCGGTCAACAAAGACTTGGTTGGGGGCAGAGAAGGTAGATCCCGACGTGGCGCCAGGGATTTTGGGGATTTGAATCGAACGAACGTCTGGCGTCAGCGCAGAAACATCACGCCCCTCCTGGATAGCTCGGATGATTTCACCGACATCCATCGTCGCCACAATCCCATCGCCACTGGAGGTAAAACTGAAGCCGCTGTCGGTGAAAACGAGTCGATCGTCTTCGGGGATCCCTGGCGTTTCGTTGTCATCAAACGCAGTGAATAGCAGATGAGAGCCTCCGGCAGTCCTTCTTGGAATCGCGAACTCGAACCATTGATCGGTGGTTTCACCGGGAACCAAAAGAGCCAAACGCTGAGTCGTTTCGCCTCCCTTCGTATTACCGTTGAGCATCCAAACATAGGTGGCTCCATCTCGATCGTCGACAATCGATTGAACCCCATGGACGTGAAAATCGGTGCTGGTCGACGTATCGGCGCCAAATGATTTTGGGATTATATGTGCAGTCGTCTTCGCTGACATCGCGTTGAGTGTCGCAGGACGTTTGCCGTTAGTCGGGTTGTCGAAATTCAGTTCGACAATCGTCCCCGAATCCTCCGCCGATATCCAGACGCTGCCTTTGGTGTCGACAAACACCGCGTGCCCTACCTTTAATGGGACGGCTTCGCTGGTCGATTCTGGTTCCGCTTGCGTCGTTCCGCCGCCGCCACCAGTGCCAGTTCCGCCACCGCCACCACTGCCACTGCTTGCGGTTGACGTCGATGTGTCATCGTGGTGTTCATCGATATCAAACTGACCCGCAATTTCATTGAAATCGAAGGTGAATAATTTCTTCTGAGCAACGTCGTAGTACGAGACTCGCAGGATTTCGTCATTGACGGAGTCTTCTGGAGCGTCATCGATTGCCACGCCGCCTTCGACTTGGTTCCGATAGACAAACCAAACGCGGGGGGTCAGATGGGTGTTGAAGTCAAAGAACGTGCCGTGTGGGTCAAAGGCGGTAGGTTTTGCGTCTGTGGTCGGCACCAAAACGCCGTCTGTATTACGAACCACCTTCGACGGAATACTGATGTCATGTATTTCGACGGATCCCGTCGCCGGATCAAACTGACCCAAATGATGGCCGTCTTCCATCGTGAACCAAACGGTTTGAGTTGTCTTGTCAAACGACATTTGCCAAGGCCGCAACCAGGCGACTTTGTCGTTGAGTTTGACTTTGTCGAGCGTCTCGGTTGAATCGAGTTTCAGTGTCAGTGTCGTTCGACCGGTCGCTTCGTCGGTTACCGAATTAGCGACTCGGATTGGCGCATTGGAAGCTGCAATGTTAATTGCATAGCCTGCAGGAATTTTCTGGTCGATCACAATTTGATGCTGACTTGGACGTACCTCCAGCACGTTTGCGCCGATGAAGAACGATTCGGAGAACACCGGCGTGCTCGGTGCATTTTGTGTCGTGTTGCTTTCTGCCAATACAAACACTTGCTTCACAAGTTGCGCTGTATTGCCAGCCGAATCGGTTGCGACAAATGTCAGCTTGTACTGGACGCCTGGATCTAATTCGATACCGGGCAATAGAGTGACTTGCACCTTTGTTGTTGCATTTGTATTGACTCCTGCGATCGTTGATACTTGCGGTGCAAACGTAGCCACACCCGAGCCGATGGGGTTTACCAAATCGTCATTCGCAAACAACGATAGGGTTACTTTATTCTCTAATTGAGCGTATTGTTGGTCACCAAGTTGGACTTCAAACACAGGACGTGTTGACCGTGTCATCGGTACTGGCAACGCACTGTTGGGAAGTGCGTTATCCGCAGTGGCGAGTGCAAATTTTGAAAGCGTTGGCGGAATCGGATCAACCACGGCGATAAAGGGTGCCGAGCTGACACTCGTGTTTCCAGCGACGTCTGTTTGGACTGCGGTGTATCGAAACGTCTCGCCGTTGGCATCGAACGATGGCAAATCGGATATCGAAACGACTCTTTGCCCTGATGCGGGAGTTTCAGTTGCCACGTCAGCACCATTGCGGCGCAGGGTCACGATTGCATCGGGATCCGCAGCGACGGACAATTCGATTGGCGTCGTTTGCAAAACCGCTTGTGTCGTTGACAAGTTTGGCGCTGCAGGAGCCACCGTGTCGATCACCAGCTTCCCTACCGTCGAAGTTGCTTCGTTGTTTGCGTTGTCACGGGCTGTTGCGGTAACGTCATAGCTGCCGTCGGCAAGCACACCACCAGGTTGATTTGCAAAATCAAATTCGGCTGTATAGTTGCCCGACGCAGCTAAAGTGGCCGTCGATACAATTGTCAAATTTCCGTTGCTAATCGTCACTTGGACGCTGTTGGCAGCCTCGGCGATGCCTACAAACGTGAGATTGTCGTTTTTAGCAGTGATGCCATCGGTGTTTCTCGCTTGCGGTGTGTCGTCGTCAGAAATCAGCCGCGGTGGATTGTTGAAGGTTGGTGCCGAACGGTCGATGTCATACGTTTCCTCTGTATCCGGACTTAGGTCTCGCAATTCATTGTCGAACAAGTCTGAGATGTTTTGGTTGGGGGCGAAATCCAAATCAAGCTCACCGTCGTTTGCGATCCCATCGACACGAACGTCGAATACTGTTTGGGAAATTGGCGTCACCGACGCAATGGATGCTCCGACCGCTCCTGGTCCGGAGAGCACAAAGTCGTTGACGTCAACATCTTTGACTGGTTCGCTAAACGTCGTGCGGAAAGTAACTGAATCAGCGTTTGTTGGCGTTGCAGTTGGAGTCCGTCGCGTGAAACTGACCGGTTGAGGCCGAATCAGGTCCACTTGGATGGTGAAGTTCAGCACATTGGAGGCAGTTCGAGAGATATCCGTTCGCTGAAGATCGACCGTCAATGTGTTTGAACCCGCGATCAGATTTGCTACCGGCACGTTAAAGGAAAAGAAACCAGTTTGAGTGCTGTTCGTGACGACCGTATTTGCCACCGGCGTCGATCCACGTCTCAAGAAACCTGTGATTTCATGGTCAATGGCGGAGGTGCTCGGCGCATTGCCCTCGTCGTCTAACAGCGTTCCATTGATGACAACCGAGTCATCAGAGCCCAACGAGCTTATATTCACGACGCAGTTGCTTCCGATTTTGACCGCGTTGTTCATGGTCGTGATCGACAATACAACCGCTCCGCCGCTGTGTGGACCGCCAGGTAAAAAGGGAGCGGAGGACGCGTCGATCGAACAAGGACCCAATGCTGCCACCGTTTGCTGGACTGTCCAAGAATCGTTGGCGGAACCCACTCCCGCGTTGCCGTTGATATCCTGCAGTCCCCCACCAGCAATCGTGATTGCGTAGATCCCATCGGCAGCAGTCAGGCCTGCCAATCCCGAAATTCGATAGCGTGTCGGCGAGACCTCGGTAACGGTGACCGAGTTGTCCAACGTCAAGGCGTTGCCGTCTCGAGAAAGCGACACATCTGCGAACGTAAATTCGTTCACGTTCAATCGCTCGCTGACAACAACGTCGATACTTGCGACTCCGTCGCGACGCGGATCAGGTGCGACATCAATCACATCAATGACACGCGGCTGCGTCGCCACATTGACTTGATTACCAACGATCGCATTTCCTGCCGTGTCCGTGGCAACGTTATCGACGACTTCAATGGAAATATCGCCTCCGGTTGGCACGACCGAAAGCGTGTATAAGGCAGCGGAATTGACAGTAAACACGCCCGCAGTCGCATTCGTTAACTGAATGTCGCTGGCGTCGAATCCTGTGACGTCCTCATCAAAAG
>CAXBHV010000891.1:0-3887 GCA_963974855.1 uncultured Rhodopirellula sp.
GGACCATCGACCCGTTATCGTCGATTTTCGCTGACTCGAGTTCTTCACCCTGTGTGCCGATTAAGCAGCGCAATGTGAATCAGTCCACATAATGAGCTGAGCCGACGGCATTAGCCACGGGCATGTTTTCTACGATATCGACCGGACCGCGGCTAGCGGCTTATCGATTTAGTGAGCAGTGACGCGTAAGCGGCCGGGTTCCACGCATTACCTGCTTAGGACGCTAGGAACAATAGATGGCGGGCGGTAGTGGACGAGGCTACGAGTCCTACAGCTTCATCGAGTCAAAAAGGACTCGTTGCCTCGTCCACTACGGAAGCGTTGTCACTTTAGTTGTCAGTTTTGACGATGGCGAGTTCGAGTAGCTCCTTTAGCTGCGTCGGATCCGTTGTCGAGACTTTTGCGACAAAGCCACGTTTGTGTGCAAATCGAACGAGGTCGTGTGATTCGATCTGCGAAAAATCCAGGCGTTGACTGTCGTTGTAGCGTGATAATCCGTATCCGTCGCCCCGCCGATCAGGATATACCGTCGCCTGAATCTGATCTTCTTTGCCTTCGCTCTCGATAAATGCATAGACTCCAAACGAAGGGTCATCTGAAATCGTGTCACTTTTTTCCAGGAACAAGGCTTGAATCGGTTCGCCATCGGTTTCGATCGTCCAGTATTGACCGTGCTCTTTCAGGTAGTCCAGTCGCTGCCGCAAAGACCGCAAGTAGTTGACGATATCTTCACCCACCATGCACATGACTTGGTAGATAGGACTTTCTGGATTCAGTTCAGTCAGGCTTGCGAATCGATTGAGCAAAGTCGTATCGAGCGGAGAATTTAACGCTCCCAATGCTGTACGTGGAATCCCCATCAACTTGGCGGCTTCGTTGGGCCCTAACGTATCGAGCCATTCCGCGGGACGAAGCCAAGCACAGAACGACAATGCGTCTTCGTAAAGTCCCATGCTTTGCAGCACAAGCGACAAGGCACAAAGTGGCGGAGCATCGCGAGGGAACTGGTGATGGTCATAATTGTTTAATTCTTGATCGTGAGCCCCCCCTACGTCGACGACGCAGATCGATGAATTGGCCAAATCATCATCCGTTGGCTCGCGTCGTTGGATCGGAACCCCATGCAAATGTGCCAGCAGACAACAGGCAAGGAAATCGTCTTTGTGGGCTCCGCCCGGATGGGTCACGATCAGCTGCATGGTCATCTAGTGGCGCAATTCAGTTTTAGGATCAGGTTTGGAATCAATGAGCACAAGAACATACCCACAAACGGGATGGATGGAACCTGTAGCACCGGGAAGTCAAAGCGGACGCGGCTCGTGGGGCTGTTCCCACCGGCCACGCATTGTCGGTTCTGGCCGGCAGGAACCAGCCCAATTCCCCAACATCTCTATTGGACCTTCAGTTGACGCTGGTAGACCGCTCGGCCATTCGTGATGAAGAGGGTCTCGTGGTTCTCGCCAGCGAGCGTGCAACTGGTTAACGGCATGGTCTTGTCGGGTTTGGGAAGCACGCCACATGGACGTCCCGTTGGGTCAAAGATTTGCACGCCTAACTCGCTGGTGACGTAGTAGCGACCGGCTTTATCGACGCACATGCCGTCGCCACGGGAAACGGAGCTGTAGGGCGGTGGTTCGTTGAACTTGAATTCCCCCTTGAGGTCGATCGGCAGTCGCATCGGCATGGTCGGCATCTTTGCGTCCAATTCGCCACCCGCGTTGACGCGGAATGTCCATGTGTAGGGACCACCATGATCGGAAACCGCAAGCGTTCCGCCGTCATTTGACAGCGCGATTCCGTTGGGACGTGTGATGCCGGTGTCGGCGACCGAAACCTCACCCGTCTTGATGTTGATTCGCGTGACTTGCTTCGCTTGCGTCTCGGTGATGAAGATGAAACCGTCCTTGGAGATCGCCATGTCGTTGGGTTGTACATCGGATGCGACGACTTTCACATCGCCATTGGTTGTGTCGATCGAGATCACGCGTTTCTGTTTGCCTTGGCATGCGTATAGCAATCCGTCGGGACCGAATTCGAGTCCGCTGACGGACTCCTTCGCAAGCACGGATTTTTCACCGCTGATTGCGTCGACACGGTACACCGCCGGTGCCTTCATGTCGCAAAAGTAAAAGTTGCCTTGATCGTCGCTGCATGGAGCATCGGCGAAGCCCAGGTCTTGCGCCACGACTTTCCATGACTCACCCGGCACAAGTAGATTCAACAGCGTGAGGTCGCCACGCAGGTCGTCGCTCGTGTCGATCGTCGGCGAGTGAGCTTCGTTTCGCCATAGCCATTTCATCGCATCGGGAAAACGCGAGCTTCCGTAGTCCGCGTTGTGCATGTAGCCTTCGGCCCAATCGAAGCGGACCTCATAGCCCATGTATTGCAGTGACGATGCCATCTGCTGGTTCGCGATCGGCCAACTTCCAAACGCGTTGTCGACATCGCCACTCGTGTCAGCCATGTAAACACGGATTGGCTTGGGTTCCGTTTTTCGCACGAGTCCCGAATAGGCATCGCCACCACGTAGATTGGTGTAGCTGCCGACACTGTTGTAGACCTTTTGAAATTGGTCAGGCCGCTCCCATGCAACGGTAAAGGCACAGATCGCACCAGAGCTCGATCCACCGATCGCACGCATCTTGGGATCGTCGGAAATATTGTAACGCGATTCGACTTCTGGCAGTATTTCGTCGAGCAGGAAAGTTGCGTAGCGATCTCCCAGTCCGTCGTACTCAAAGCTGCGATTGGACGACTTGTTGCCTTTGCGCGGTTTCGATTTGTGGTGGCCTGGATCAAGAAAGACGGCGATCGTAGGCGGCATGTCACCGCGAGCGATTAAGTTGTCAAACACAACAGGAATTCGCCAGCGTCCGTTCACGTCTCGCATTCGTTCGCCATCTTGGAACACCATCAACGCAGCAGGCGTGTCCTTGTTGTATTGAGCGGGAACGTAGACGGCCCAGTCACGAATCGTATCGGCAAAGATCTTAGATTCCCAGGGCTGCATAACCTCGACGGTGCCGTGAGGAACATCGTCGCGCGGGACGGCGTCTGGGTGTGGTTCCCAGGCGGGCTTGGTCGCGGTGGACGGAATGTTGGTGGACTCGGCGTTGTCGTCCCACAGCCAACGAAGAGCATTGGGTAGTTCAAGCCCGCCCCACTTGCCGCTGTGCCCTCCCTCAGTCATCACCAATTTGTAGGTGTAGCCCGCATACTGAAGAGCAGACGCAAGCGAACGGTTGCCGAGTGGCCAGTTGCCATGCAAATTACTGAGGTCGTCGTTGCCCTCTTGGAGATAGACCTTGATTGGCTTTGGCTTCACTTTCGTTTTGCGGACCAAGCCGGGATAAGCCCAACCGCCACGAATATTTGTGTAGCTGCCGATATGACTGAGAACCTTGCTGAACTGATCCGGTTTCTCCCAAGCGACGGTAAAGGCGCAAATGCCGCCCGATGAAATCCCGCACACGGCACGGTCCGCTGGATCGTCGGAAACATTGATCCCTTTGAGGGCGACGGGCAAGAACTCGTCGACCAGAAAATTCGCGTAGCGGTCGCCAAGTGAATCGTACTCGAACGATCGGTTGCTGCGACCGTCGGCGCCCTGTTGCGTTGCCGGAATCGTGCCGGGATTCACGAACAGCGCGACAGTCACCGGCATGGCTTTCTGGTGAATCAGATTGTCAAAGACGACGGGAACACGAAACGCGCCGTCTGGCTTAGCGTAGTTCACGCCGTCCATGAACACCATCAAGTTGGCCGGCTGGTCGGGAGTGTACTGTTCAGGCACATAAACGGCATAGTCGCGTCGTGTTCCAGGGAACAGCTTGCTCTGTTCAAACACGCCGCGGGTCAGCTTGCCAATCGGGACGCCCGTCTGCACC
>CAXBHV010000892.1:0-3882 GCA_963974855.1 uncultured Rhodopirellula sp.
ATTTGCCCGCGTTTCGCGAGACTCGCGTTCAGGACGGTCAAACGAACGAGATTCGTGTTGGTTGTCGCGGTCGGACAAGCGGACGACGTCACGTTTGGACGAATTGGAGTTTCGATTCGATCGGCGTCGACGTCCGCGTTCGCTATTGGTACTGCTGCCAGAGCTGGTTCGACTTGACCCATTTGACGACGAATAGCCTTCACCGCTTCCGGATCGGTTTTGAGATTGTCCCCGGTTAGAACCACGATTCGAGCTCGCTTCTCGGGCAGCTCGTTCGCTTGAATTGGTTCTCAGAGTTGCTGTTCGCGATGGGCGACTTTCGCTCGAATCGGAGCGACGACGACGCGATTCGCTGCTTCGTGATTGGCGAAGCGAGCGACGTGCATTGGTACCTGTGCGACTACCCGTCACGCGAACGCCATCTCGTTCTCGGCTGTAACCATTGATGCCATCAATCGTGCGAATGCCGTAGCGGACCGCTGCATTATCAAGTTCATCGTAGCCAATTTCGCCGCGGTCACCGAATCTCGAACGCTCTCGGCCGGAGCGACGTTCCTGGCGAACGTCTTTTTGGGTCGCACGGCCATCGACGTAGTGAGGTCCTTTCTCAGGCCCCCAACTGTTGGCCGCCGCAATCCAGCTGGTGATGCGGGAAAGTTCGCGACTGCTGCCGCTGAGCAACACCTTTTGGCCTTGTTCGGTAGCCAAGAAATCTTCCACACGTTGCAGCAGATCAGTCGGATGGATCGACGCCAATTGAGCAGGGCTGGTCACACCGCAGCCTACCAAGACGCGAGCGTCAAAGCCGCGTAACTTGGGCACACGGCATACCAGTCGGCACTCGCTTTGCCAGCGACGGATCGTCGAGGCTTCGACGTTGGCCAGCCCCAACGCATCGGAAAGACGATTGGGGTCATGCTGCATCAAATGGGTGATGTGTGTCACCATCAAGCCACGTAGTCGTGCGGCGGCTACCGCATCGATCGATGGCGCTTGGTCAATAGGACTGTCGACTGTTAAAAAAAAAGCAGGGTCCGACGACTCGGTACGGCGGAATGTGCTTAGTTGGCTCGGGTCGACGCCGGAGCGGTCGCGTACCACGCTGTTTCCACGTGGTACAACGGTGGCGTCAATGGAATGCGGAGCTGCCGTTGTGTAAGTGTCGGCGTAGTAGTAGCCATCGCGATAGGCTGCACCATCACGAGCGGCATCGGTACGTACAGGATGCTGGTCGTAGCGATCCTGCGTGTGTCGCGGTTCGCTATGAATGTGGACTGCCGAGGCATCCGCATAGTGGTGTCGATCGTGACGGGGAGCACCAGCGTGACGGGATGCGTCCGCGTTTTCGTTTACCCCGTACGTTTCGTGCCAAGCCATATCAAGATCGCGATTGATATCGTTAACGCGATATTCTTGAGGTTGATACGAAGGATGTTCGCCCACGATGTGGTCGCCATAGGTGTGAGGGTGGGGACCGGTGTAGTGTTCCGGTGTGTAGTGTGGTCGCCACAGTGGGCGATGAGCATGCACGACTCGGTCGGTTCTTAGTGCGAATGTGCGACCGCCAACGCGAGCGATCTCTTCCGCCAAATTTTGGTCGCTCGTCAACAGCAGGACTTGTCGTCCGGCAGCGGCATAATCACGAAGGGCGGCAGCGATGGGGTGATTGAACCGGCCATCGTTGCTGTGATGATAGAACGAGGTATCGTGTGCTGTTGCGTTTGCAGCCCAATGATTGACATTGGCAGCCAACGTACGTGAAATCTCGAGAACAACGGGAACCGGTTTGCCCAATCGAGTCAGCAGTTCGCCCGCTGCCATCCGTACGGCGATAACGGCCAAGGCACGGTCGGCATCGGTGCAGCGAGACTCGTCACGCCCGTCAATGAACACATTTGTGACCACGTGTGCCGTCGCGGGAACAGGCAACTGATTGCGAGTCACCGGATCGTGCGTCAAGGTCTTGGAAATGGGGTCATTTCGCCAAGAAACGTTACGCAACCGTCCCGCAGACAAGCGGACGAGCCAGCGGCTGGCGGTTTGGGCCAAGGGTGAGCTTGGTTTCAGAGATGTTCGCATCGCACGCAATTGGTCTCGCAGTTCTTTGGCGCGACTGCGGAGCCAGCGGACGCGTGATAGGCGAGCAAGTTTGGTGTCGATGATACGTAACTCTTGCACTGTGGCTTCACGAGCCATCGCGTCGCGACGTTCGTTTTCACGCACCGTTTCCATCGCAACGGAATCTTGTGCGTCACGACGCAGTCGCGCTGCCTCGGCCAAACAGGTTTCGAGTTCGCGTGAGGTGCGAGTCAGCTCGGCAACACGATCGGCACGTTCGTTTTGGTAACGCCACTGCAACAATTCGCGATGTCGCGCCCAATCCTGAGTTTCTTTCATTTCCGACGGAGTGTAGCGGTTCAGCGTCAACTCGCGATGTTGCATCATTTGATCGATCGCGTTGACCAACCACTTTTCACTACGGTCAAGTTCGCGTAGATCGTCGGCCGTCGCAGGGCCAAGCGAAGCCGAGTGAACGGGGTGATCGCCGAGCGAGTCCCATTTCTGATTCACGGCGTAACGCGACGCATGGACCAGATCGTCACGGATCGTACGCAAGGTTTCTTCGAGCGTGGTACCGCCAAACGTCGACGATTCGCCAGCGGCTTGGTACCACGGATGATCCATTTGCTCGTTACTCGCGTAACGCTGCAACAGCCAATCAATTTGACGGGTTGCCGATTCGACACGTTGGTCGAGTTCATCGAGTGAGTGGATCGGATCTACCACTCTGCCGGTTCGCGAGCGATAGACATCCGCTTCTCCACGAACACGCGAGGCGTGATGAAGATCAGCTGCGAAATACGAGTCCGAATAAAATTCGTTCCATCCGCGTGACGGATCAAAGCGATCGATCGCATCAAGGAAACCGTCTAGGCGTCGGCGACGCAGAATCGCTGCGTCTTGCGGACCAAAGTCGGCATGGTGAGTGTGACCGGCCGAACGGATGTTTTGACGTGTGGCAAGGATGGCTTCGCGAAGACCGCGGACTTCCAGCAGTGCACGACGCCAGCGAATCATTTGAGCATCAAGATCATCCAATTGGCGACGAAGCGATTCGTCACGCATGGCCCAATGTTGTTTGTAGTTGTCGGTAACGGTATCGGTTGGATTCACATTGCCGGCGTGCAGCTGTGAATCGAGGTCGGCAACCCAACGACGCAGCTCACTTTGGCGAGCACGCAGATGCGTGGCGCGATCATGAAGATCAGCCAATCGACGTTCAATGCGTTCACGATCGTAACGAGGGACGGCGGTCGCAGGGCGTGGTGATCGACGGTTGAGTTGTTGGGTCAATTCATCGCGACGAGCCAACAGGGATTCTTCTTGAAGCGGTGTCGGTTCTAGGCGGGATAGTTCCAATTCCACGTCGGCCAATTGAGAACGCAGGGCGCGAGCTCGGCTATCATTCGCCTGCGCATGTTCGGTGGTGAAACCATCGTGTGCGGAGTAGGCGGCGGGGTTGTCGAGCCCGTAGCTCGCTGGGTTATTGAGGTTTGCGTTCTCAAACGGCAGTGAGCGATAGGTCTGTGTTGAATCGAGCCCACAGCGGATACAAGCCGATACCACACGAGCAATGTGAGTGATCGCGGTGTCCGTAATCACGGCGTCGATGATGGCTTCGGGAAGTTGGATCGAATGCACCGTGCGAGTCGCATCGGATTCAGGTCCATGGGCTGGTGCACCGTGAGCGAGCCCGCTGCCGAGTGTGGAATTCAGCCATGGATGATCATGCACGTAGCTGTCGTAGGACGAGACACCACGTGATTCAAATTCGATCGTGCGGCGGCCCTGTTTCGATCCATCCTGTTCGCGGCGGCAATG
>CAXBHV010000893.1:0-3881 GCA_963974855.1 uncultured Rhodopirellula sp.
CACCAACCAAAACAACTTCCCACTGCTTTCCCGACCCCAGCACTTGGCCGATGCGTTCGATCAACGCATCAACCGAATAACCAACGCCACGTTGCCCGATTGTGCCAAGTGCGCTCAGATCGCGGCGGACCACAGGCGAAGAAACATTGACCAATTTTCCCAGTTCTTTGCTGTTCGTGGTGGTAATTTCAGCGTCACGTAGCCGATAAAGCTCGCGAAAGTACAAACTTAGCCGTCCAACCGCAGGCTGTGGAATCTGAGTTGGAACGTCATTTGCATGATCTGGTTCTGGTTCAGTCAAGCGGTCATTCCTCGAAGGAAAGGCCTCGAATTTTACATGAGTTTCGGAAGCGTCAGCAAACGATGCCGATCCTGGGACAGCCAGTCCAATCAATAGGTGACGCTATCGTACACGTTTTGATCTGGCAACAATCGTGATTACATCCAAATTTTGCCAACTCAGAAGTATTGCTTACCGAACAAGTGGAGGTGCAGCGTCCTGACTGCAGCAATATTTGCCGGAATCTGTGAAATTTCTTGTACTTTGAGCCTAACTGTAATGAATCCTTAAAATGGCTGTTTTTTCTAGACACAAACTTGCATCATTTCCCGCTTAGTGTGTTAGTAACCTAACCCTAATCGAGATTTCGGAGGCAAATAAGATGTATGCAATCAATAACACTGAATCGAACATCAAACGTACGCTTGACCGGATCCAATCGATGATCCGGCTGCACCAGCGTTTAGGCGACTACTTCGCATCACTGGAGATCTCGTTCGAGAACCGCTCGGTCGTGCTTCGCGGCGAATTGCCCTCAGACGAACTTCGCGGCGAACTTGTCCCCACGATTCGACAAGCTGGCATCCTTTGTCAAGTTTGTAACAAAGTCCAGGTCAACTAGTGCTTCATCCAGTCTGAATTTTCGGGCAGTGGACGAGGCAACGAGTCCATTGCACTCCGTCCATCGCAGGGACTCGTTGCCTCGTCCACTACCGACAAACCCTAATTCTTAGCAGGGACAATGAACTAGCCGCGATCGGCCTGCCACAATCCTAGCGATGGATTTTGGATGAAGTAGAATTCGCTGCCATCCACGTCCGTGTGAAAACCGTTCTGCAGCGTTTCAACGTCGTAGCGTTTCATTAGCTCTTTCAAGTTGCCGGGCGTATAACCCACCGATCGGATTTCTTCATCCGACAAATTTCCCGCAGCATAAACCACTTCGAATCGGTTCTCGGGCGATCCATGGACCAAGTGAGCTGCAGCCGAAAGATTGGCTGCCAAGTCTTCGTTCTCGGCGACCAGGCGAATCACCTCTTCACGCGTGCGGTATCCATATTTGCGAATCAGATGATCGATTTGTTCGTCTTCGCCAAATTCTTCGACTGCGGGCCCAAGCACGGTTAATCGTCCGCCGTTAGCAATCGCTAGTCGTGTTCGATAAATCGCTTTGTTACCCAGCCACGTGCTTTTGAATTCGTTCGGATCCAGATAGGCGACGACATGCTTTGGTGCCCGGGGGATCTGAGTGATGTTGACTTGGCTTGCCAGCTCCGCCGCCTGGAAAAAGGTGTCGTGATCGTCGCCGATGAACAATCCACGGGTATGCAAACTTCGATCAGGCAATTGCTCGATGACGGTTAGCGCGTAGACCAATGGTAGATCTTTACAGAAATGATCCGATGCATAGTTCAAAATTTGACGCAGCGGCGTGTTGGCTTGCCCGAGCGTTTGTTCGATGCCATAGACAGCGCTCAAATAATGGCTCTCGTTGATACCGTCTTTTCCGCCAGTACCAACAAATACGTTCTTGTTGTAATTGGCCATCCCGATCACTTCGTGCGGAACGACTTGGCCGAGTGAGAAGATCAAATCATGGCCACCGTCACGCAATAGTTGGTTGACTTGAGCTTCCCAAGGGCGGTCGTACATGCCGCCGGTGACTTCGGAAACAAATTCCGCCGGCACGGTTCCCATGCGAACAACGTCATCTCGCCACAGGTGAGGGCGAAACAAATTATGAGGTATGCCAGGGAACATGTGATCTAGTTTGTCCGCCTTCATCGGCGAATGCGTCCCCAGTGCAGGCATAATGTCTTTGACACGGTCACCAAGAATCTCGTGGCACAACACGGTCAATTCGCCCGCACGGCTGAACAACCGCGTGTGGTCAGGCGGCAACAACAGTGCCCGCTCCGGAGTGCCAATCGCCGCAAATGTCTGCATGAGGGCATCACGAAGGTCTTCGCTGGTGAGCGAGGTGGTTTTTGAGCCTGTTGCGTAGAAAGTTGTCATTGTGTTCAGCGACGAGGGTATAGCGAAACGAAAAAGGTCAGTCGGCAGCAACCACCTAGATTGTAAATTACCACGCCCTCGCTAGTCGACAAGTCGTGCAACGCGCGAGGTTTACATTCCGCCAGAAAATAAGGGTGAGAACTCCAAAATCGAGAGGTTTCCACCGGCCTTATGAATACGGGTCCCACAAATACACACGCACACGAATAGATGCACAATACCGCGTGTCATCACCCCACGCGTGTCCCGCGAACGTTTAAACTGGTGATCTCGATCGCACTACCGCATCGTCATTCCCCTCCTTTCGCACACGGTGCGAAAAATCCCCTCCCACCTTCAAAAATCCCCCACTATGAAAAACCCCCTTCTCGTGCTCGCGTTTCTGATCATTCCCGCCGTAGTTCATGCGGCTGACGATTCGTTTTCCGCTGACACTGTTGCAGTAAATCAGGGCCAACCGGTCCTGGTCGATGTCCAGCGAATCTGGGATGCCGCGCCGCACAACGCCTTCACCGACTTGGTGCGATTCAAAGATCGTTGGTACTGCGTCTTTCGCGAAGGCTCTGGCCACATATCGCCTGACGGAGCCCTTCGCGTGCTGACGTCGACCGACGCGGTCCACTGGAAATCCGCCGCCCTGGTCACGTCGGATGATTCCGATCTTCGCGATGCAAAAATCACCGTGACTCCCGACGACCGCTTGATGTTGGCTGGCGCCGAAGCAATCGAAACGCCAATCGAAACGCCAATCGAAACGCCAATCGGACGCCATCATCAGTCGCTGGTTTGGTTTTCTGATGACGGCACCACCTGGACCGCAAAACAAAAAGTCGGAACGCTCGACAATTGGCTGTGGCGAATCTCGTGGCACAAAGGGCATGCGTATGGATTCGGATACGGCACCGGGCAGAACCAGCGTAACCTGAGTCTCTTTCGCAGCAACGACGGCAACCAATTCGAAACGTTAATTGAAAAGGTTGACGTTGCCGGAACCTACCCCAATGAATCCTCGGTCATTTTCCTGCCCGACGACACCGCCTACTGTCTGTTGCGTCAAGACGGTACGCCCAACACGGGCAACCTCGGCACGTCGCGACCACCCTATACCGAGTGGGATTGGAAAAGCCTCGACACACGCATCGGTGGTCCCGACATGATTCGTCTACCCGATGGTCGCATCCTCGCAACCGTTCGCTTGTACGACAAGAAAGTTCGCACGTCACTCTGCTGGCTCGACGCCAATGCAGGGCAATTGACCGAGACGCTCGCATTACCCTCTGGCGGAGACACCAGCTACGCAGGCATGGTTTGGCACGAAGACCATCTCTGGGTCAGCTACTACTCGTCGCACGAAGGCAAAACGAGTATCTACTTAGCCAAAATCCGCCTCGCCCCCTAAAAAAGGTGTCGGACACCTTTTTGGGGGTTTGGGCAATTTAGATTAGGAGAAAAGGTGTCGGACACCTTTTTTTAGACCCAAGTGGGTTCCCAGCCTTTGCGGTACGGCTTGGTGATGTGGTTCTGAGCGGCAGCGTTGTTCGTGATCGCTAGCGACTTGGCATCCCACTTCAGCTCTTGACCCGCG
>CAXBHV010000894.1:0-3881 GCA_963974855.1 uncultured Rhodopirellula sp.
GCAAACTCTGCCTGATGACCGAACTTTCGCCGTCTCACGTCTCGTCCGATTCCGGGGTTTCGTTGGTCGATATGACGTGGCCGCCTGTGCAATCGAATTTGGTGCCGATGGCGTCGCACAAACACGAAGGTCGGACCACGTTGGCTCAGCAAATCGATGACCAACAAAACGCCAACCATTATGTATCGCTGCTTCAACCGATCGCAGGCCGCGTCGGGCTTAGTATCACCCCGCATCCCATTACGTCGACGCCACAGGCGAACCCTGCGGACGACGCGACTGTGCCCCCACAAGCCACGATCATCGACCGCTCGCTGTCACAGAACTTGAGCCGATTGATCGACCGCATCGACCCTCGTGTTGTGATGATTGACCATGCGACCTTGTCCGGAAGTGTCGCTCAACCGCTGCGTCCGATCTTCCTTGCCTACAACGCTTCGCCCAGTCGACCAATGAAGGAATTCGGGTCACCCGACCAAGCTTCGCAAACGGTCCAAGTGCGTTGGGGAATCGAAAACCAGCATCTCGTCTTGAGCCTCACCAACCATGCACCGTGGCCTTGTGAAGTCGACGTGATTGCGAAAAAGGCGATCCAATGGAAAGCAGTCGGACAAAACACTGCCACGCTTCGTCACAGCGCCGACAAACTGACCTGTACGGTGGACCTGAACGCCGGACAACTAAAAGTGATTCGTTCGGAACTACCGCAATCATCCGAGGTCCTTTCGACATGGATCTCTCGGGTCCACGGTGACAACAAAACGATCGAAAAAATTAAGTCAGATGTGACCGTCGTCGTGGAACGCTTGGGAATGCTGGCGGACAGCGAGCCTTACGCGGTCCTTTCCAATCCTGGATTTGAAGTCGCCGGCGGCATTGGGATCACCGGATGGATGCACGCCCAATACCCGGAGGGTGCGGTTCGCATTGATGAGAACGAAGCCATCGAAGGAAATCGCTCACTCTGTTTGACGACGGCCAATGCGATGGCGACCAAGACATGGTTGGTCAGCGAAACGATCACGCCTCCAAAAACTGGCCGATTGGCTGTATCGCTGGCATGCCGCAGCGAAGCCAGCGACGTGACGACGCCGCATCGCGTCCGCGTCTCGGTCGAGGGAACGCAGGCAGGTGCCTCGTTCCGCCATTCCGAAGAGGTCGACGTGCCTCGAAACGGAACTTGGCAAGCTCGGAAAGTCTTGGTCGAAGCCGACAAAATTGATCCGATGACGGTCGATTCGCTGCGAATCACGATCGATAGTTTGTCACCAGGAAAGCTATGGATTGACGATGTTCACTTGCACGACTTCTTCCCGATGAACAAAGAGCGTGCCGAGTTGCAAAGCCAAGCGTTCCTGGCGGTTCAGGGATTACAGCGGGGCAATTTGGCACCATCGGCTCGCCTGCTGAAAAATCGCTGGGCTCACTTTCTGCTCAATGACACGCGAGTTCGTCCGGCGCCGGTGATCAAAGAAAATCCGGCCGCAGTCGCCGAGCCCATCGGCGTGGCCGAACGGATCAAGGGTTGGCTGCCGAAGCCGATCCGCTTTTAAGGACCGTCGGAACAATAACTGTCGTAGCTACGCTCGCCAGAGCGTGGATCCACCGTCTGGTGACGGTGGCTACGTAACATCGACCGCCACTTAAACATCCGATGGGCCTAAGTTCCAAGTAGTTTAAGTTCCAAGTAGCCCGCCGCGATTTCCAGACGCCGGGACTGTGGCCCGCCGTGAGCGTCCTGCCACGTGATCTCGGCGACAAACAGGTCTGTGTCCATTTCGATCATTTGGTGATGCCCTGCGATCACTTGCCGCACGTCGCCTCGGCCGCCCCCGATATCGCCCTCGAAATCCAAATAGTGAACCCGATGATCGGCTAACTTCTCTACCTTCGTAGAAATCCCCTGCTGAAACGACTCGAGCGGCTCGGTGGCCCACGTTTTGAGGGCTCCGTCCACTTCGAACATCCAATCAAAGTGCGGCGGAACGGGTTCCGATGGGCTTTGCCCACGTGTCCCCTCGGTGCCGGGGGTGTGCCGCAGGATCACGAAACGGGGTTGAATTGCAGTCAATTTTGCTTGCCTCAAGGCCAATTCGCTGGCGAAGAATCGTGGTTTCAGTCGAGAAAAGAGGGGACCGATGATCCGTCAATTCGAATCGGGATTGACGGTTAGGTAGCGATATCATCATCCTTTTGGGATCGATCCATGCCTCCGTAACGTATGGACGGTTCCCATTAACGAAAACTATCCGAGCACTCATGTCTAACGCATCCAGCGCGAACGTACAAATCCAGCTCCCCGACGGCACCCTTCACGAGCACCCCGCCAGCACCACTGCGATGGATATCGCCAAAGGGATCAGCGACGGTTTGGCCCGCGGCGTGATCGCCGCCGAGATCAGCGGCCGAGTGGTCGACGCCAACCGTCCCCTGGGCGAATTGAGCGAAAATGATCAACCGATCCCCCTGCGTTTATTGACCAGCCGTGATGCCGAAGCACTCGATGTCCTGCGGCACTCCGCCGCCCACGTGATGGCCCGCGCCGTCATGCGACTATACAAAGGCGTTTCGCTCGCGTTCGGGCCCACCACCTCGGGTGGCTTCTACTACGATTTCGACATCCCCGAAAAAATCAGCGAAGACGATTTCCCCAAGATCGAAGCGGAAATCAAAAAAATCATCAAGGAAAAAGAGCCATTTGAACGCTTCATCCTCGATCGTGATGAAGCTCGCAAACTTTGCGACGACTTGGACCAAGACCTCAAAGTCGAACACATCGATACCGGGTTATCGGATCAATCCACCGTCAGCTTTTATCGCCAAGGCGAATTCGTTGACCTCTGCCGCGGTCCACACATCCCGGACGCTGGCAAGATCAAGGCGATCAAAATGATGAGCGTCGCCGGTGCGTACTGGAAAGGCGACGCGTCCGGCCGGCAACTGCAACGACTCTACGGCACCGCGTTCTTTGACAAGAAAGAACTCGCCGCCTACCTCGAGCAACTCGAAGAAGCCAAACGCCGCGACCACCGCGTGCTCGGTAAACAGCACGGTCTGTTTGCGATCAACCCCGAAGTCGGCCAAGGTCTTTGTCTGTGGCTTCCCAAAGGCGCTCGCGTCCGCGTGACCCTCGAAGAATTCCTTCGCAAGGAACTGCTGACACGCGGTTACGATCCGGTTTACAGTCCGCACATCGGACGCGTTGAACTTTACGAAACCAGCGGTCACTTTCCGTATTACCGCGACAGCCAATTCTCGCCTCTGTTCGGCAGCGAGGCGGGTGGATTGGTCGACGCTTGGAATCAGCGGTTAGTCGATGGAACTCTCGACAGCGACAGCGAAGAAAAGCTGATGGAGGCCGCCAAGGTGCTTGGTGCGGAATTCCCCGACTACAAGTCGTCGGCTTCGAGCGAGGACAAACAAAAAGTGCTGCATCGTTGGCAAACTGCCCACGAACGGTACCTGATCAAACCGATGAATTGCCCGCATCACTGCCACATGTTCAAGGCGATGCCACGTTCGTACCGGCAATTACCACTACGATTGTTCGAGTTCGGAACCGTGTATCGTCACGAGCAAACTGGCGAACTGAACGGTATGCTCCGCGTTCGTGGTTTGACCCAAGACGACGCTCATATCTTCTGTACCGGCGATCAAGTCGAACAAGAATTCAAAGCGACCATCGAACTGACCAAGTTTGTCCTCAGCGCGGTGGGACTGGACGATTATCGCGTGCAGTTGTCGCTACGAGATCCGAACAGCGACAAATATGTCGGCAGCGAAGAGAACTGGGATCATGCCGAAGGCGCCCTGCGTGGCGTGCTTGAGAACTCAGGCTTGGATTTCAATGAAGAACCGGGCGAGGCGGCATTTTACGGACC
>CAXBHV010000895.1:0-3880 GCA_963974855.1 uncultured Rhodopirellula sp.
TCATTGACCCGGTTTTGAATAAAAGCACGCGAACGGTGAAAGTGCGGGTGAACGTCTCGAACGAAGATGGTCGTCTGAAACCAGAAATGTTTGTGCGTGCTGTGGTTCGGTCGAAGATCGCTTCCGGCGGACGTGTTTTGGACGCATCGTTGGCAGGGAAATGGATCAGTCCAATGCATCCGGAGATTGTCAAGGATGAACCAGGGAATTGCGATGTTTGTGGAATGCCGTTGGTGCGAGCGGAGTCGCTTGGTTTTGTCACAGCGGAACCCAGCGATGCAGCGAAGCCACTGGTGATTCCGGTGTCGGCGGCGCTACTGACGGGAACGAGAGCCATCGTCTACGTCCAAGTTCCTGATGCCGAAGAGCCAACCTATGAGGGTCGCGAAATCGTGCTCGGACCGCGTGCAGGTGATTACTACCTCGTCAAAACGGGGCTTGAAGAAGGCGAATTGGTTGTGACAAACGGCAACTTCAAACTCGACAGCGCACTGCAGATCTCGGCCAAACCGTCGATGATGACACCCGACGGCGGAGGCGGTGGCGGAGCGCACAATCACGGTGGTGACTCGATGCCCAAGGGAAAGGGCGGAGAGATGACCGACCATTCGGCGATGTCGCTTCCGCCACAGGTAAATCAGCAATTGGTTGCAGTCCTTGATTCGGTTCACACAATCGAGGCGGCGATCGAAGAGGCTGAGCTGAATAATATTCGCGAGGCTTTCACATCGCTGGGGCAGGAAGTTGCGGCGGTGAACGGAAAAGCGTTGATGGGGGATATGGCGGCGCAGTGGGGTGAGTTCGCGATGTTGCTGCGAAACGACTCCGTTGAAGGTCAAGATGTCAAATCGTTGCAAGATGCGGACCGGGTGTACTTAGTCACGAAAGAGCATGCGAAGCGTTTGCAAGCGATGTTCGGCGTTTCTCACCCGAAGCATGAAATTCCGATTGAAACGCTGAATGTACCAATGGCCTTTCGTGAACAACTCGATCGCCTCTTGGCTCCCTACTTGGCGATCAGCGAAGCCCTCGCGTCAGATGATTTGGATGCCGCCACAGCCGGTGTTAGCCAACTGGCTCCGGTTTTGAATTCAACTGACAGTGGTAGCATCGACGCGGCAGTCGATAAGCGATGGCGAGCGGAGCAAAAAGGTTTGTCCGCGATCGAGGGACAACTCTCTCAAGCGAAAGATTTGGATTCCATGCGTTCGGCGTTTGCTTTGCTCTCTGACGAGATGCTGACGATTCAGCGGACATTTGGCTTCCAGAGTGCGAATCAATTGTTTGAGCTGCACTGCCCAATGGCGTTTGATGGACGCGGTGCGACATGGCTGCAAGCCAACGACGCCGTACGCAATCCGTATTACGGCGGATCGATGCTGAAGTGTGCGGACAAAGTAGAGAAGTTGGGAGATGGGAGTAAGGCGACGACTCATCAGCACTAGCAACTCCCAGATCCCAGATCCCAACTTCTAACTTCCAATTTAAACAATGCCAGCCAACGAAGACATCGCCGACGACATCAAGCAGGGGCGAAAATCCATTCTCGGTGGAATCATCTGGTTCTGCATTCACAACAAACTCGTCGTCGCCTTGCTCGTGCTGGCTATCGTCGGTTGGGGAGTGATGACCGCCCCTTTTGACTGGAAGGTCGGCGACCTACCACGAAACCCCGTTCCAGTCGATGCGATTCCGGACATCGGCGAGAATCAACAGATCGTCTTCACCGAATGGATGGGGCGAAGTCCGCAAGATATTGAAGATCAGATTGGATATCCGCTGACCGTCGCGCTTTTGGGGCTGCCCGAAGTGAAGACGATTCGCAGCTATTCGATCTTTGGATTCTCGACGATCTATATCATCTTCAACGAAGAAGCAGAGTTCTATTGGTCGCGGTCGCGGGTGCTGGAAAAACTGAATAGTTTGCCAGCGGGGACACTTCCCGAAGGTGTGCAACCAGCACTCGGGCCAGACGCAACAGCTCTCGGCCAAATCATGTGGTATACGCTGGAAGGGCTCGACCCCGATGGCAATCCGACTGGCGGATGGGACCCCCACGAAT
This sequence comes from uncultured Rhodopirellula sp., assembly GCA_963974855.1. GTDB lineage: Bacteria > Planctomycetota > Planctomycetia > Pirellulales > Pirellulaceae > Novipirellula. The sequence continues at coordinate 2,063 of CAXBHV010000895.1, forward strand.
TGCGAACTTACCAGGATTGGTATGTGCGCTACGCGATCACCGCCGCTGAGGGTGTCAGCGAAGTTGCTTCGATCGGCGGTTTCGTTCAGGAATATCAGATCGACGTTGATCCTGATGCGATGCGAGCTGCTGGCGTCAGTCTGACAGACGTCTACATGGCCGCGAGGATGTCCAATGTGGATGTTGGGGCGCGCACGATTGAGCTAAACAAGGCCGAATACATCATTCGTGGGCTTGGCTTCATCGAGGGCGTGGAAGATATCGAGAAGGCCGTCGTCAAAGTTTCCGACAACGTTCCGATCACAGTGAAAGACATTGGCAGTGTGCGTCTGGGGCCTGCGCTGCGCCGCGGGGCCTTGGACAAGGCCGGATCAGAGGCCGTCGGAGCCGTGGTGACCGTTCGCTACGGATACAACCCATTGCAAGCGATCAAGAACGTCAAAAAGAAGATCGCGGAGGTTTCGGTTGGTCTGCCAACCAAAGTCGTGATCGACTATTCGCAAACCACTGCTGAGCAGGTAGAAGCCTACGCCGCCGCGAATGAACTTCCAGCCATCGAAGGTATCGAACCAGTTCACGATCCTTGGGTCGCACACCTCAAGAACATTCCTCGTGAACAGTGGCCAAGCTGGATCACCACCAGCCAAATCGGCATCGTCCCCTTCTACGATCGCACCGGAGTGATCTACGAGACTCTCGGTACCCTCAACACAGCGCTCACCGAAGAAATCCTGGTCACGATCATTGTGATCATCGTGATGGTCTTGCACCTTCGCAGCTCCATTCTGATCAGTGCATTGTTGCCGATAGCGGTTTTGATGTGCTTCATTGCGATGAAGACGTTTGGTGTTGACGCAAATATCGTTGCGCTCTCAGGCATCGCAATTGCGATCGGAACGATGGTCGATATGGGGATCATCCTGTGTGAAAATATATTAAAGCACCTGGATGAGGCCGACCCCAATGAGGATCGTGCCAACGTCATCTTCCGAGCCGCCAACGAAGTCGCGAGCGCGGTGCTGACAGCGGTGTCAACGACCGTCATCAGTTTCTTGCCGGTGTTCACCATGGTTGCAGCTGAAGGAAAGCTCTTCCGCCCCCTGGCGTTCACAAAGACGTTCGCTCTCGCTGCATCTGTGATCGTTGCCTTGACGATCATTCCACCCGCCGCACACGTGCTGATGGGTGGTCGTGTCAAATCGGGCGTTCTGCGACGTTTCATGAACATCGCATTGATCGGCGCGGGCGTCTTAATCGTGGTTCTCGTTTCGTGGTGGGCCGGAGCGATCATCGCTGGTCTCGGGCTATACAAGCTTCTGGAAGATCGGATTCCGTCGAGGTTCCAGAAGTCAGGCCCCATGCTCGCCAATGCCTTAGCTGTCATCTTCGTCACCTACATCTTAGCCGAGCATTGGTTGCCTCTTGGTCCCGAAAAGGGATTGATCCGCAATCTGTTATTTGTTGGGATTCTGATTGGTGGACTGCTTGGCTTCTTTACCCTGTTCCAACGCTACCTCTATGAGCCAATCCTTCGTTGGTGCTTGGGGCACAAATTGCTTTTCCTCTCGATGCCGTTAACGGTCCTGATAATCGGTGCCTGTTCGTGGTTGGGATTTGATAAAGCCTTCTCGTTCATTCCAAAGGTGACCTCTATTGTCGGCGTTTCGGAATCGACAGTGCGGGAGTCAAGACCTTGGATCGCAGCCAGTTCTGCTTTTCCAGGATTGGGTAAAGAGTTCATGCCGCCGTTGGACGAGGGTTCTTTTCTGTACATGCCAACGACGATGCCACACGCGTCGATTGGCGAAGCAATGGATG
>CAXBHV010000896.1:0-3879 GCA_963974855.1 uncultured Rhodopirellula sp.
TGGATTTCCGCCACATCGTAGGCCAAATTGCCTGCAAATAGGATCAAGTGCTTTGCAGCGGGCTCGGATTTCGAGTTTTCGAAGATTTCCGTCGTGACGCGAAAATCGACTGCGTTTACGACGGGGCTGGCAGCGATGGAAAAGACCATTATTGCGAGCCAACTCGCCATTCTGCAGCGGTACTTTTGCATTAGAAGCATGACCATCCCTGGTACGATAAACGAAACATCCACTCGATGTTTCTTTGGATTTCGAGGCATCCACCTGGACGCTTTCACCGCTAACAGCGTAGAAAATACGCCGACAACACGTCCAGCCCAACCTAATCACATACTTGCCGCCTAAAACAGCCCCGATCAGGGGGCAATCTGGGGTGGTCATGTGAAATCGCGGGTGCAGTCGGTTTGCGTCCGTAACCGGAGGTTCGACGTGTGATTTTCGCCCATTTACGCAAAGACACTGGCACATGCGCCGCACACTCTTACTGATTCCTCACGAAATTGCCGGTTTACCGATCTTTGGGTTCGGTTGGGTTTTGATCTTGTTGGTCGTCGCCTTGGTGGTGCGTGGCGTGATGGTCAATCGCCGAGGCGGATCCGTCGGCAGCTTTCTTGCGACCGAAGGTTTGATGTGGGGCTTGTTTGCCGCCTCAGTCGCTTATGTGCTGCCCACTGTTGAATTAAAGAATGTTTCGGGCGAACCGGTCGGGATGGCGATCCGCGGATACGGAGTAATGCTGCTCGTCGGCGTACTTTCGGCCGTCGGATTGGCAATGGTGCGAGCAAAGCGACGTGGGATCGATCCCGACGCGGTTCTGAACATGGCACCTTGGGTTTTCATCGGAGGGATCGCCGGTGCTCGGCTGTTTTACGTGGTCCAGTACCACGACCACTTTATTGTCGATTCGTTCGCCGAAACCGTCCGCCGAATGCTGACGTTTACCGAAGGTGGTTTGGTCGTCTACGGTTCCTTCATTGGCGGATTCTTGGCGGGCAGTTACTACATATCACGACACCATTTGCCACTGTTAAAACTCGGTGATGCAATTGTGCCGTGCATGTTCCTCGGTTTGTTTTTTGGTCGCATCGGCTGTTTGATGAACGGTTGTTGCTACGGTGGTCAGTGCGAAGATTATTGGGCGGCACTGCAGTTTCCGGCAGGCAGCCCGGTTTATCAGGATCAGGCGCTACGTGGTGATCTCGTCGGTATGCGGTTTGATCCAACCTCGGGCAAAGTCTCGCATGTCGGCATCGGCAGTCTTGCCGAGCAGGATGGGGTCAAAGTAGGCAGCACCGTTGAGCAAATTCGTTTGGACGATCGATACCGAGAAGGATTTTCAAAGGACTTGCCCGGCGAACAAGCCCCTCGTGGCATCGTCGCGCTGATTGACGGAAAAATCTATCGCTGGACGCCCGCCCAACTGCCCAAGCGTGCGATCCCCGTTCAACCTGCCCAGTTGATCAGCAGTGTCTCGGCGATCATTTTATGTATGGTGCTGTGCGCGTTGTCGTATGTATTGCGGCGAGACGGATTGGTGATGTTGGTGGGGTTCGCAGCCTATGCGGTGATGCGATTCGTCTTGGAAATGATTCGCGTGGACGAACAAGGTCAATTTGGTACCGAGCTGTCCATATCACAGTGGGTTAGCATCGGTGTCTTGATCTGCTCCATCGTGGCGGCAATTTGGCTGTTTGGTCGAAAGCACGACGATCTGGGGCATTCGGTTGCCGAGCCGACTTGATTCCCGTCGATCGTGTGGCGAACATGCAAAAATGGTATCCTGGAACTATGATGCACGCGTAGGCTGAGGGCGAACGGACCAAGGTAATGGCGGGACATGAGTTTCGATCGAGTGCGCGAACCGGTATGGATTGATGATCCATCCATCGACGCCGCTGAATTTCAGCGAGTGCGGATGGACGAGTTGCGGCTAAACCAAGCCACCCGAGTGGCGGAGATGTTGTACCCGCTGATCATACGATATCAATCGCCGCAATCGCGTCGTCCATTGACGGTGCTAGACGTCTCAAGCGGCAACGGTGACATCGCAGTTCGCTGGGCTGTCAAAGCCGCTCACGATCGCCGCGCAATCCAGATCACAACCGCGGATACGAATCAGCATGCCATCGATGAACAGCAGCGATTAGCGGAGCGGGCGCGGGTCGAGGTGAAGAGCGTCCGATTAGAGTGTTTTCAATCGCCGCTTCCGACTGGATTTGACGTAGTGGTCAGCACGATGTTGATGCACCGTTTGGACGATTCACAGGCGTTCCGTTTGCTGCAATCAATGCAAGGATCCGCTCAGCAAGCAATTATCGTTTGCGACTTTCGACGAAGCCGATTGAATTGTGCCCTCTACAATGTCGCGTCGCGGTTGCTCGCTCGATCCGCAGTTTGTCGGCACGATGCTGTTGCCCGAATTCACTCGTCATTCAGCGAGCGAGAAATCTCGCGGATCGCCCGTAGTGCGTTGGCTCGTCCGGTGCGCGTTCGCAGCGTGTTGCCTTGCTATTTTATTTTGGTTGCCGACGAGGCAGTGCAGACCGAGATGGTTCCCGCGTTCGCTTAAAAGCGATTAAATCATCACCGCGCAACTAAGTTCGAAGTTGCTTAATCCTTGTGTTCGGATCGCTGCGAAGATTGAAATCGGTTAAGTTTAAGTGGAAAGTATGCGGTCGCTTTCAAAATCCAAGATTCCTGACTATCGTTTGAAACTGCATTTCTCGGCTCCTCTCCTTTTTGTTTGATCCAAGTCGCCATGAAAATCCTTGTAACCGGTGGATGCGGTTTTATCGGAACGAACCTAGTTCGCCATTTGTTGGCCGACACCGATCATGACGTCATCAATTTGGATAAGCTGACGTACGCGGGCAATCCTCATTCGCTTGCCGATGTCGCAGAGTCGCCTCGCTATTCGTTTGTTCATGCGGATTTGGCAGATCCCGTCATCGTGGGCGAAGTGATGACCAAGGCCGATCCTGACGCCATCATGCACTTGGCAGCCGAGTCACATGTGGACCGTTCAATCGATGGCCCCTCCGAATTCATCCAGACCAATATCGTCGGGACTTTCAATCTGTTGGACAGCAGCCTGCGGCATTACAACCAATTGCCGTCCGAGCGGAAAGAAGCGTTTCGTTTTCTGCACGTTTCGACTGACGAAGTCTACGGTTCGCTCGGGGTTACCGGGAAGTTTACCGAGACGGCTCGCTACGATCCTCATTCGCCGTATTCAGCGACCAAGGCCGCGTCGGACCATCTGGCTCGTGCTTGGAAATCCACGTATGGATTGCCTGTGCTGATTACGAACTGCTCGAACAACTATGGACCGTATCATTTCCCGGAAAAGTTGATTCCGTTAATGATCATCAAATGTTTGAGTGAAGAACCGTTGCCGGTGTATGGCGAAGGGCTGAACGTGCGAGATTGGTTGTACGTCGAGGACCACGCTCGTGCGCTGACGACGGTGTTGACTCGGGGGACTCCCGGAGAAACCTACAACGTCGGTGGCAATAGCGAACGACGGAACATCGATCTGGTGCATGCCATCGTCGCGATCCTGGATGAAATCAAGCCTCGTGCCAATGGATCGAGCTACAGCGAACTGATCACGCATGTCAAAGATCGCCCGGGACATGATTATCGCTATGCGATCGATTCGAGCAAGATTCAAAACGAATTGGGCTGGGCGCCGCAGCGAACGTTGGAAGAACGATTGCGTGAGACCGTGCGATGGTACTTGGACAACGAAAGTTGGTGGCGTGATATTTTGGATGGCAAATATCAGATGCAGCGACTCGGCGTTGCCGAGTAAGGCCCATCGGATATTTAAGTAGCGGTCGAAGTTACGTAGCTACCGTCACCAGACGGTGGATCCAC
>CAXBHV010000897.1:0-3872 GCA_963974855.1 uncultured Rhodopirellula sp.
AGTGGGACAACAAGATTTCCGTACAGTTTTTGGTCTGCCGGGTAACGGCGGATTGCAGGGCAACCTGGTTGATTCCCGCCTTGCTCGCATCTGCGATGGGTACCCATTCACCAATGGTGCGTCCGTCTTGTGCAACTAAGCGATCAGATTGGGATTGGGCTGCGACAACTAGTGCTGGGTCGTCGGTGGTGGTTGCGACAATCCGGCACGCGAGGGCTTGCCGAGGGATTGGGTTTGGTGGCGGTCCGGGCGAGCTAGGGCTGCAGCCAACGAAAGCGGCGAAGGCAAACATGCTGATCGAAAGGTAGGTCTTCAAATTCGCTCGACCAAACTCATGGGTGTAACGCTTACGTTAACGTGGTGCGAGGAGTTGATTCGGATGTTTAAACCAGAGTGCGCCGAGCAATCACGTTCAACGTTTTGTTATGTGCAATTACAACGCTCCATTGAGCAAGTCGATGTAACGTTGATCGAATTTTGGGTCTTCGGTCAGTCGCTCAAGAAGTTCTGATGCGTGTTCTGTGATGTTCTTGCATTCTTTGGATCTGAAGTTGATGCGAGCGGACTGCGCCATCTTCGACAGCGCAGCAAACAACAAGTCGACCATGGAGTGCCATTCAGCGTACGGGATGTCCATCGTGGAAAAGACATTCAAGCTGTAAATGAACTCTTGGAATGTGGCGACTGTTGAGGAGACTTCAAATCGGACAGGTTCTCCGAATGCGACTCCCTGGCGTTCCACGAAGATATACCATGCGAGGGTATTTAGACGATCGAAATTCTCTTCCGTTGGGCCGGACGAAACGATGAGCTGAATCCAGTCGCAAAGTTCAGCATCAAGCGACGCGCCATATGTTCGCGCGAACGGGCCGCTGTCTTTAGCATCGAGAATGGCAAGTCGGGGTTCGTTGTTCATAAGCCCTGATGCGGTTCTTTGCACATAACGGCAGACATCACCGAGGACGCGCGAAAGACTTAACCACTGTGAAACCGCTCGGCTCGCGTCCTTCGGTGGATGTCATTGTTATCCGCGGTTTGGGAAGTAGTGAAGTGGCTTGGATTCGCCAACGCGAAATACCGAGGCGGTCTGTACCAAGCCGCAATCGTTAATGTACACCGTCAATTCAGCGTGTTCGATGCCACGATCTGGCCAGGCACCAATGCGATAGACAAGCGTTTGAGTGTGTTCATCTAGATTCGTCCGTGTTTCCGCAGGTACACCGAGCATGTCAACGACTTCGCTTGGAAATAAGCCAATCGTGTGACGCGCGGCATCACGTGCCATGTTTCCTCGAGAACACGGAGAGGACTGAAGCCATTTGGTTGAGTCGAATGATTGATCGTCAAAAGGATCAATCCATCGAGCGTAGAACAAAAGACTCGCGAGGATACAAAGGCCGCAAACAGCGAGAAATACAATCCTGCGTATGGCACTCATGAGTCTCAGATACTAGATGGACTTGGAACTGGATGCGTCTGTCGGATAACGGCGGACATCACGGGGCACGGAAGGTTGACTATCCATAGCAAACAACGCCGCAAGCCGTGCTCCCGTGCATGTCATGGTTCTGCCCTCCGCGCTAGTCGACGATCTCCACGCGATCATCTTCTATTGAGGAACAGGCTTCACCGAGAGCACTCATTATATCAGAATAGGCGTCCCAATCGTTGGCAAGTGTTTTCGCATCACTCTCACTTGCTTTCAGTACGACACCAATTCGATTCTCGTACACATCAGTTTCATTGACAAGTTCAAGCTCGATGGAACTACGTTTGAGAATCTTGACACTTTTGGAATTCGGGGAGTCATATTCGCTGCAAGCGGCGACTGCCTTAGTGTGGATGACGGAATCGGCAGGCAACGAGAAAGTGGTTGACTCGATGACAACGTCGTAACCCGCATCGTGTTTGGTCATCTCGATCATATGTGGTTTTGCGTCAGGAATACGCGTTTTCTTCGCGAGACGTCGTTTTTTGGCCATGTGGAATCTCTCGTGTTAGTAAGAGCTTCAGGTTGCTTGCCTGCCAAGTGAGAAAAGTTCGTTGGCAGAACGGCCCGATTCAGCGGACTCGCGCTCGCACACGTTCCATACTAGTGGCACCTTCAAGGCGAGTTCCGCTGCAATCGATGGTTCTGCGATAAACCAAAGCGAGCGACCTCCGGTGCTGGCCATTGCTGCTTTGGTGTAACGCACCATTCTAGCAGACCCAAAAGAGTCTGCCACACCATGTGTCTCTGGCCAGCACCGCCCAGGGCACTGACCAGAGAGGTATCCCATGACGCAACGTCATGGACTACTGGGTTAGCTAGACCCAGCAGTTTGGCCCAACTCAGTGCCCGTAACCCGAAGGCCACAGGCCGCTGAATCGGGCCGTTCTGCAACGCACGGATGCGTCGCAGAACGGCCGCCATCACCGAGGACGGCCAATACGGCTTCCATTTGTAAACGCGCCATGCCGTCCTTCGGTGGATGGCATGGTTATGACATATCTTCGTATAGTGAATTGAGTTGCTGCAGACGCTGCTCATGCCACTGTTTGCTGGGCATAAGCCAAGGCAACTGCTCGGGGATCGCTATGTCGCCCCATTCGCCCGCACGCTCAAGTTCAACAATGTAGTGGCTAATGTCACCCGCTAACTCTCGTTTGGAATCGGATACAGAGTACCAATCAAGAGCGTGAACGGTGAGTTTGTATTGTCCATTTTCGATCGCGACCCATCCGTTTTCGTCGTCATGTGGATCATCAAGTTGGTCTTCGCAGGGAAGGCCGTTTGAATTGTCCCAATAGAATCGTCCGTTTCGCACGACAAACCGAAAAGAACCTGAGGACACAAGAACTTCGCGTTCGACTTGTGACAGAGGCCTCTGCACGAATTTCATCGTGAACTGGCCGTCTGAACCAGTGCAAAAAGCCGCAAGCGTTCCTTGGGAGAACTCTTGTCGAAAATCATCGGACCACCATGCAATGTTCTTTTCTTCAGCGCGGTGACTGAGCAGATCGGGATCAAAGAACAGAAACGCGGCTACATCTGTGCCGAGCTTGTACAGTTTTTCAAACTCCAAATCCATGAATCATGTCCCGAGCAATGCGTAAACACATTGTCATAACGACCGGCATCACCGGGCGGGGAGATTAAAGCTGTCCATTTCAAATACCGCCGCAAGCCCCGCTCGGTGTGAATGCCATGGTTATGCACCTCGATCACAGGGCAACAAACATTGAATCAACCGAATCGCCAGCAGTCGAATCAAGCCGCGCCCACAATTCGTTTGAAAGTGCTGCGTAGCACCATCCATCGGTTCCTTCACAGGACCTAAATTTGCGGAACGAAGCAGTGGACTGGATCATGGAATTGATCGTCACGATCACGGAATCAAAGTCATCTTCATCGCGTGGAACGTATTTGAGCCCAGCAGTTTTGCCGGCAACGTGAATCGTGGCTTCGTTGAGGTCATCGCCGAACAGGTCGATGCTTGTTTCTATGCGCAAACGATCTAAAGTATCAGTGATGATTGGCGTCACGTCTTGTAGTGACGAACGCCAATCGACAACGAGATCGGCTCCAGCGTTACTAAGACGATCTTCGAGATCGACGAGGGCAATTCCGGTGTCGGCTACATCTCGGTTCGGGCAGTCAAAGGTCTCGAGAATCGCAATCGCATCATTATGTGGAATGAACTGGGGTGGAGGTGGCTTTGGTACGGTAGGATTGGAGCACTGTTTAGCCGTACGCTGAAGCAACTCCAAATTTGTGAGTGGCTTCTCAAGGCCAAGTAGCTTTCGGATCAATCGAACAGGCACGGTCTGTCGCTTCTCATTGCATAACGGCGGCAATCACCGAGTGCGGCCAATGTGGTTTCCATTCGTAA
>CAXBHV010000898.1:0-3871 GCA_963974855.1 uncultured Rhodopirellula sp.
GAGTTTGCACCGCGTCAGCAGGAAGTTGCTGGTTGAAGCGATCGTCGATGTTCAAACGCATAAAAATTACGGTGCTTTTGGCTAACGGGCTAGACGGATTAATCTTGTTTCAGTTTGTCACGGAACACCTCAGTGAACTTATCCACCTTCGGCCGAATCACAGCTTGGCAGTAACCTTGGCTGCCATGTTGATTGAAATAATTGTGGTGGTCGGCTTCGGCAGGATAGAATTTTGTGAATTCCGAGATTTCGGTCACGATTGGAGCCGAGAAGACACCCGCTTCGTCGAGTTTTTGCTTGAAGTGTTCTGCTTGCTGCTTTTGCGTTTCGTCGTGATAAAAGATGACCGAGCGATATTGCGTGCCCACATCGGCGCCTTGGCGATTGAGCGTCGTGGGGTCATGCGTTTTCCAAAACACTTCGAGCAGTTCGTCAAAGCTAATCACGCTGGGGTCGAACTTAATTTGGATGACTTCGGCGTGCCCGGTGGTGCCGGTGCAGACTTGTTTGTAAGTCGGATTGTCCACATCGCCACCGGAGTAGCCCGACATCACCTGGTCGACGCCCGCGAGTCGTTGAAAGACGGCTTCAGTGCACCAGAAGCACCCATTGCCAAAAGTCGCAAGTCGAAGCGAGTCGTTTTCGGAGTTTGTCATCGGTCTATCCTGATGAGAAAGCGTAGCGCAAGCGATGCGAAATGGAAGCTTCGCGTCGGAATCCAGAAACACAGAAATGGCCGCAGCCTGCACGGCATTCTAGCGTGCTGACAAGATCCCGAAATGCCAGCAAGTCCGCGGATAACAATGGATTGATTTTTCCTTCTGTTGGCCGTATTAAATCGTGATAGCGACGCAGTTCCAGCATCGTGGTGAAGATGATGGTGAGTTCGTCACCGCCGCCCTGACGGAACTCCGCTACGGTCCGGCCTTACAATGTCGCACGGCTTTCCAAGCCGTTAGCGTGCGTCACGTGTGAACGTCAAAGCAAGAAGTATCTTAGTTCAACGCAGACCGCACCTTACCCCCAACGGTTCCAGCTCGGAAAGCCGTCCGACGAGAGAAGTCGCCGGACGACTTTGGTAGGCCCGTATCAAATCGCGATAGCAACGCGGTTCCAGCAAATTGAAAGCGACTGAATTTTTCATGCTGCAGCCGCAATCTCGGAACTTCGTTACAATCACCTTGTCCATTCGCGGGTTACGATTGCGGTGATACAATCGCCGCTTTGAACTGCCATTCCTTGCATGCCGAAGATCGTCGTCCACCATTCGCTTCTGCTACGTAAATCCTTCAAGGCACTTCGTTTATGATGTCGAAATCTCTTTCAAAAAAACGCGAGTCGGGTCGTTGGTGTGTCAGATTCAATGGGCTCGCATCCGTTCTGCCCGCCGGTTTCGTCGCGTTATTGTTGGCGTGCGTGCCCTCTGTCGTCCTCAGTGCCCCAGCCGGTTTGCAAAACCACGTGGATCCGTTCTCGCTGCCCGGGTCCGATGGGACTGCGGTGTCGCTCTCGACGGACTCCACCGTCGCGCTGCACGTTCTCTGTTTCCTCGGCACCGAATGTCCGCTGGCGCGGATCTATGGTCCACGGCTCGATGCATTGGCGAATCAATACGCCGAACGTGGCGTTCAGTTCATTGGGATCAACAGCAACATCCAAGACTCAATGAATGAATTGCAGCGGTACGTCAAAGATCATCGGCTGAGCTTTCCGGTTGCTAAAGATTATGATCGCCGGGTCGCAGTTCAAGCTGGTGCAACGCGTACCCCCGAGGTCTTTGTGATCGATCGATCCGGCACGGTCCGTTACTCAGGACGTATCGACGATCAATACGAACCCGGCATCGCGCGAAAACAGGCGACGCAGCATGATCTCCGCGATGCCATCGACGCGCTGTTGGCCAACAAACCGGTGCCGAACTCGAAAACGACCGCGATGGGATGCTTGATCGCATTGCCGCGAAAAACATCGACTGATTCCGAATCAAAGATCACGTACTGCAATCAAGTTAGCCGGGTATTGCAAAACCATTGTGTCGAGTGTCATCGAGCAGACGAGATCGGGCCGTTCTCGCTAGAGGATTACGACGATGTCATTGGCTGGGCCGACATGTCGCTGGAAGTGACCCAGCAACATCGTATGCCGCCGTGGCATGCCGATCCCCAACACGGCTCGTTTGCCAATTCACGGCACATGCCCGAGCAAGACAAGCAGATCTTGGCGGATTGGGTAGATGCCGGGATGCCCTACGGCGACGCCAGTAAGTTGCCACCCGCCCGCGAGTATGTCGCAGGCTGGCAACTGAGCGAACCGCCTCACCAAATCGTGACGATGAACGATACTCCGTTCCATGTTCCTGCCACTGGGACGGTGGAGTACCAGTACTTTGTCGTCGATCCTGGTTTTACTGAAGACAAATGGATTCGAGCTGCCGAAGTCGTTCCCGGCAATCGGTCGGTGGTCCATCATTCGATCGCCTTTGTTCGTCCCCCCGACGGCACTGATTTTCGCGACATCGGTTTTCTTTCCGCGTATGTCCCCGGCCAACGACCGAGCGAATTGCCAACCGGCTATGCTCAACGCGTTCGCGCCGGTTCTAAACTCGTGTTCCAAATGCACTACACGCCCACCGGCAAAGCGGCCGAGGATGTCACGCGAATCGGGTTGCTGTTTGCCGATCCAAACGAGGTCACACACGAAGTATTTGTGTTAGGAGGAGTGGAGCAGGAGTTTGAAATCCCGCCGCATGCGGCCAACCATGCCGTCGATGGCGACATCGGTGGCTTTCCCAAGAACGGCACGCTGCTGTCGATCACGCCGCACATGCATTTACGTGGCAAGGCGTTTCGTTTTGTCGCTCAAACAAAGTCGGGCGAGCAGACGTTGTTGGATGTCCCAAGCTACGATTTCAATTGGCAACATAACTACGTGTTAAGCGAACCGTTGCCACTCAGCAACGTGGATCAACTCTCCTTTACGGCGGTGTTCGATAACTCGGCCGACAATCCCACGAACCCGGATCCGTCCGAGTTTGTCACGTGGGGCGATCAAACTTGGCAAGAAATGGCGGTCACGTTTGTTGCCGTTGCAAAGCCACTGGATCCACAGTCCAATCGTCGCGAAACCGCCGTGGATACTGCCAAGCAAAAGCGTGTTGCAGAGCAGCTAAAAATGAACGAGCGTGAAGCGAACCAATTTGCAGATCGTTACATCAAACGATTCGATTCCGATGGCGATGGGGTTCTCGTCAAGCACGAACTGCCCGATTCCGTACGGATATTTAGTTTCCGTTCTTTCGATCATGATCGAGACGGCCAAATCAGTCATGAGGAGATCCGAGTGGAATCGTTAAGCCGTTTGCAACGTTCACGTTAACGACAGGAGCGGAATGCCCGAACTGTTCGTTTAAGGACGAAGCGTCAGCTACACGTCGTAGTGGATCTTGCTAAAGATCCTTCCGGCGGACTGTCCTGCTAAGGACCATCGGAAGAATAACTGGCGGCGCCTTCCGTAGTGGACTAGACAACGAGTCCTTTTTGGCTCAGTGAAGCTGCAGGAGTCGTAGCCTCGTCCATTACCGCCAGCCATTTATTGTTCCGAACATCCCGAAGGACGTGTAGCCACGTCCACTACGGTCAAGCCGATATTTGTTTTTCGCTCGCCCCAAATTCCACCTGGAAATTCACACGAAGTGTTTTCTAAACTCCTACCACTGTTTCGCATCTCGTGGATCGCCGATTGGATCGTCACCCATCGAATCGTGACTTTCCTGATCCTGGTAATTTGGACCATTGTGATGGGGTTGGGGCAATACGACCCCACGATTCTCTGGCCTGAAAAGACCTCTTCATCGCCCGACCAAACCGACACT
>CAXBHV010000899.1:0-3868 GCA_963974855.1 uncultured Rhodopirellula sp.
CCGTCACCGAGCTGGACCGTTTGGATTCGCAGCGGATACTCGGCACCGGAGCCTCGTTTGTGAGCGGGCGAAAGTATTAGCCACGTTTGACGGTCCTTGTGTTCACCGAGATAGATGATCGCTTGCCCGTGGTCGCGGATCGTCAATTCCAATTCGCCTGAACTCGTCAACGCGTGCAGCCCTAGTGACGAGATGGTCGAACTGGAGACCTGCTTGGGAAACTCTTTCATCCCCAACTCTTCGGCCAGCTTCTTCATTGACGAGTCGGGGGATTGTTGTGTGATGATGCGTCGCAGCGCCGACGCATTCAATAGTGCCCGAATCGCCGCTTCGGGGTCGGAAGTCTTGCGAAGGCGTGCCAGCTGCAACCAAGTGTCCGGATGTGTCGGGTGGTGCTCATTGAAATACTGGTCAATCAGTTCCGAATAACGATACCAATGCTGTTGAAACATCACCAACGTTGACTCGCTCGCGTCCGACTGGATTAATTGTGTGATCGCCTTATCAAACGACTTTCCGTTCATGCTGCGACGGTAGGTGATGAAAATGCTCGGTTGCTTCACGTCATCAACGCGTGGTGGTCCCCTGCCATCGTTTTCACTGAAAACGGTCAGGACCTCGTTGCGGTGTGACGCCCGCAAGTAAATCTCCTGCGAACCGTCATCGGAGATGTTCCAGCCCAAGTCTGTCAATGATTTTGTCACGGCTGCAATGGCGTCTTGCGGTGATCCTTTTTTCGTCACTTGCCAAACAGCCTCCGTCGGCGACATGAACCGATGGCCGTTGACCAGTGTTTTGGCCTGAAGGGGCTCGATGAAATCGAAACTGGGGGGCGGAATATACGTGGGATAGAACGCATCGGGGATCTTGCCTGGCACTGCATGTTTGTTGGCCATGTCGTCCAACAATTTTCCAAGCTGCTTTACGATCTTGTTCGCAAGGTCACGGCTGACCGCTTGATAGCGGACGCCGGATGTTTCGAACCCAGTTTGGGTTGCGTCATAGTCGATTGTTATCTGCGATCTAAAACTCAACTGAGGCGGTGTCATGGTGGAATTGTAGTAATGGCTCGAACCTCGATACTGGTTTCCAGCCGTAACAACCAACTCGCCATCATAGGTCCTGCGTCCGGGCAACCCCTGTTCGTTCCACGATTTCATGTCGAGTGTGACAAAGACTTCTGGTAATCGTTCGCCGTCCGCAAGTCGTTCACCAGCGGGTAGGTAGTGCAACGTATCGAAAAGTTCTTGGTTGCGAAGCGTTTCGAACACATCGAGTCCAATTCGTTCCATCAGCAGATCGTTGTCTTCGTTGTAGATCGCGAGCGTACGCCCGAAGAATCGAGTTCCGTTAGAACTGCTGGACGACGAAGTCGTAGATACGTTGCGTGTCGCATTCAGCGTTGATGCGTTCGCTGACCAAGCGGCTTTGTCAGACAATTCGCCGACTTGACGGTAGCCATCACTCGAGTTGGCATCGGCGGTGACGCTGAGGACTCCGAGTGCGACACGCGGCGAAGGAACAAAGGTTACATAGAAAACGAATATCGCAACGAGAAAAATTACTCCCGCCAGAATCTTCAGCACGGTTGGACGTCGCACCGCAGGTGCAGGGGAATTTGTGTGTGAATCGATGCGGGCCGATTGTCCATCGTCATGGGGAGGTGAACTCATCGAGTTAGTTTAACGGAGACCGGCAAGGGAGTGGGTGAAGAAAAAAGGTGATCGTTCTGCCTTGTCTTGACCGAACTGGGGAAACTTGAGGTTGCATCGGGGGAGTGGATTTGGTGTCGGCACCCATTTTCGCAATTTTCTAACCTTCCATCTTTTTCCCCCCGCTCGACAAAACTGTCGGCGAGTTTCGCCACCTGCAAAAATCTTAAGTTACGCCGCGGAGGCCTTCTTCGACTTGCGGGAGATCATCGAGCGATTCGAGTTCAAACAGCGTCAAGAACCGCTCGGTCGGATAGTAATGCGGGACCGCTCGGCCGCCCTCTTCGGGGATCTTCCGCTCAATACTCAGCAGTTGACGACGAACCAATTGGTTCAGTAGCGGACCGCATTCACGGCCTCGCTGGTCTTGAACTTTTTGTGCTGAAATGCCGGGCTGGTACACCACTAATGCCAAGACTTCGATCGCGGCTTGGGCTAGCTTGGCTTCGCGAATCTTGCCCAAAAAGGATCGCTTCACTTTCTCGACTTCCGGTGAGATCGTCATCCGGTAACCCTGGTCGTCGCGAATGATTCGCAGAGCTTGATCCGCCTCACGATAGGACTGGTTCAGCTTTTCAATTAACTCGACGACTTCTTCTGGCGTGACCTCACGCATCAGGGCCGCAAGTCGTTGCTCGGTGATCAGCTTGTTTTCAGGGTGCCCGATAAACAGGGCGCCTTCGATGATCGCTTCAGGCGTCACCAATTCGTCTTCTTCGGCGTCCACTACTTCTTCGAACGCAGCTTCCAGCTCATCGGCGGACGATTCGTTCGCAGCTTCGTCGTCCTCCTCGCTGGGAGCGAAGGCTTCGGGATCATGTTTGGCTGCGGCCCGGGCATAGGCAGCGCCGAGATCATCGAGCGATAGTTCCTCGGCATCGTCGCTCCAAGGCTCGTCACTCGGTAGCGCCGCGTCGTCATTGGCTAGCGTGACGTCGTCACTGACCTGAGTGACGGCGTCATTAGCCAACGCCACTTCATCATTGGGCTGGGCCACCTCTTCACCGACATCGTCGTTTTCTTGGTCGTTGTCCTGTGCGTTGTCCTGTGCGGCGGCTTGCGGCGGAGTATCGTCGTCCGCTGGCTCGTCGAAATCCTTGTTGGGATCAGCCATTTTGTTTCCTGGTGGGCACCTTTCGGGGGTTTCTCGTTATAAGCGAGTGAGAATCTTTCTTGAAAATCAAACCGCGATGGTTTCGGTCATTCCCGTCCGATCGCTGGTGTCTTTATCCGGCACGCTTTCCGAAGCGACTCTGGATTCGCCAGTGCGTTGCACGAAGATCCACAATACGACGGTCACGAGCAAGATCGATGCGATCGCTGCGGCTCCTTCGGTCAACAGCACCGAACGCATTTGCCCGACCGGTGCCATCACGGTCGAAAGCCGATACTGTACCAACACCAACAAATCGGTGGTTTCTTTTGAAAGCTCACCCTCTTGGTCCAGTCCTGTCCCATCAGGATTCGGTAATTCCACCGCCTGCATCGCGACGATCCAATCGCCGGAATAGGGTTTGCCGTCGACGCAGTTTGAAACAGGATCGCGATAGTCGACGTCACCTCCTTCCATGATGCGGTCGATCAATTTCGAGTCGACTTGGAACTTTTCGCCCGCTAATGTTTTGCCGGATTCACGACGCATATCCATCAGTGGATGCTGTAGCACGGTGCCTCGCATCGGCCCTTCGCGTGCTTCGATCAGTACCGCGATTTGATTGGCGCCCTGTTCACTTTGCAGCAATTGAAAATCGCCGAGATTAATCGTGGCTACAAACACCGCATCAGGGCGAGTGTGGTCGTCGGTGAAATAGATAGGCGTGCTGACCGCGATTTTCCACATTCCGGTTGCGGTACTTTGAAACGCGGCCGAGAGATGAGTTCGCTGCAGCGGCGCGATCGTTTCACGAGGCGTCTTAGGGTCTAGGTCGTTGCGTCCGCCGTGGAAATAGCCGCGGTATGCAAAGTTGCGTCCCGCACTATTTTGCGATCGTGAGACGGTTTCATCGTAGACAATCCCAATGATGGTGCCGTACGCATCGGTAATAAACATCGTGGCAAATCGCGGCCGGCGAGATGTCGGCGACGGATTATCGTAACGCTGCAAACGCTCTCGCAACCAATGGTCAATTCGCAATCGCGGTTCTGCGTCGAGCATC
>CAXBHV010000900.1:0-3854 GCA_963974855.1 uncultured Rhodopirellula sp.
GACCAACCAGACTGTTAATGCTCAGCACTGCATGTTGCGTCGTAGCGTCTAGCCGCTCTGGATTCGTTTTCGCCCAATTTCGGATTCGTGACCATAGACCGACCGCCCTATTCGTTTCAACGGCATGTAGATTAACCGGCTACGCGAGAACTCTAGCGGCGCGGAAGAGTGCAGAACGTTCAAATAAGAGCACGGCCTCGTTTTCCGGCCCTTTCAGTCCTAACGGCGGCCGAGGAGCTTGCCTATGATTACCGAACGACGGCGATCGACACTGGTGACAAAGCTTCGCTTCTTGCCGAACTTCTCTTTTAAGCAGGGCGTCCTCGATGCGACGGTGCTCAATAACTTATTGTCGTCGTCACAGCAGTCCGCCACGACTAGAATGATGATTACGACATCGGAGATGCAATGAAATCGTTCACGACGCTGTACCTGCATTTTATGCAGAACCGTGCCAGCCGCCGCAACTTGCGGGTGTTGGCTCAGTTCGTGCTCTTGCTGATCGGGATGATTCTCGTCTACAGCGTACTTTTTCATTACCTGATGGCGTGGGAGGGTCGTCGCTACACTTGGATCACCGGCGTCTATTGGACGCTGACCGTGATGTCCACTCTGGGGTTCGGCGACATTACTTTTCACACCGACCTGGGCCGGATCTTCTCGATGGTCGTTTTGATGAGCGGAACTTTGTTTATGCTGATCCTGCTGCCCTTTACCTTCATTCAATTTTTCTACGCGCCATGGATCCAGGCTCAGGAGGCCGCGCGGGCACCTCGCAGCCTGCCTGCCAATACCGAGGGTCACGTGATTGTGACAACTTACGGCCCGGTCGAGGCCGCTTTGATCAAGAAGCTGACGCAGTTCAAATATCCGTACGTGATTCTCGTTTCGGAAGTCTCCGAAGCGTTGCGACTTCATGATCTGGACTTGAAAGTCGTCGTTGGGGAATTGGATGATCCGGAGACCTATCGGCTGTTGCGGACCGACAAGGCGGCGCTCGTGGCCACCGTCGGCAGCGACGTCATCAATACAAACGTTGCCTTTACGGCACGCGAAGTCTCCGAAAAAGTGCCGATCGTCGCCACCGCCACCGACGTCGCTTCGGTCGACATTCTGGAACTTGCCGGTTGCACTCGAGTGCTGGAGCTCGCGGAAATGATGGGCCGCTCACTGGCCAGACGCGTGATCGGGCGAGATGCCAAATCGCACGTCATCGGGCAGTTCGATGATTTGTTGATCGCCGAGGCCAGCACGGCAGGAACGCCATTGGTCGGACGAACGCTCCGTGACATTCGCTTGCGAGATCACGTCAATATCACCGTGTCGGGCGTTTGGGAACGAGGGCGCTATCAAAACGCGGGTCCCGATACACTGATAACCGAAAATACTGTTTTAGTACTCGCTGGCACACGCAACCAACTCGATGAATACGATAGCCTGTTCTGTATTTATCACGCCAGCGACGTGCCGGTCGTGATTATCGGCTTCGGTCGTGTCGGCTCCGCGAC
This sequence comes from uncultured Rhodopirellula sp., assembly GCA_963974855.1. GTDB lineage: Bacteria > Planctomycetota > Planctomycetia > Pirellulales > Pirellulaceae > Novipirellula. Next base: position 1,509 of record CAXBHV010000900.1, read on the forward strand.
CGCTCGTGGCCTCGATCAGCAGACAATCGAATATCGGGTTGTAGAGAAAAAAGCTAGACAAAAGCATGACGACCGACTAATCGTCGGCGACGCGGCCGACCTGGAGATCCTCAAGCAAGCCGGAATTATGGAAACGCCTGCGGTTGTAATTACAACCCACGACGACGCGCTGAATGTTTACTTGACACTTTATTGTCGGCGATTGCGCGCGGACATTCAGATCATCAGTCGCGCGACGCTCGAACGCAACATTCATACATTGCACCGTGCCGGAGCCGATTTCGTGATCTCCGAAGCCTCGATGGGGGCCAACGCGATCTTCAATCTACTCCGCCGCAGCGATGTGTTATTGTTAGCCGAAGGGCTGGACGTATTTAAAGTGAACGTACCGCCGTCGCTTGCCGGTAAAACGCTCACGGAAGGCGCCGTGCGGCAACGAACCGGTTGTAGCGTGATCGCCATCAACAGCAAGGAAGGACTGCAAGTCAATCCGGGTCCGGACACCACTCTCCCGGCAAGCGGGGAAATGTTCGTGATCGGTACCGATGAATCACAACTACGATTCTTGGATCTGCATCTCGATCGATAACGTCAGTGTTGACCGCAGATGTTTACTGCCGCGGTTTCGGCCAGTTCAGGTGCGTGTGAAGAACATCGTAGGACGCTTGAGCATGGTTGCTGTGACGAAGCACACCGGTACCTGCCCCCTTTGTTCCTCGTCATATCGCTCTATTGCAACAGATCGATATCGCACTACGGATCTAATGGGAAAAATGGGAAGATCGTCCGAGCGAAGCAAAGCGACGATTCCTCCGATGTTGGTTCCGGCAACAAATCCTGCACGCGACAATTTTCGATTTGTCAACACCACGACCGAGGGGTACGATAGGTAATCTCTCCGCATGGGAGGCAAGATTAGCAATTCAATTCAATCACGCGAGTGAGACCTTCCGGGGACAACACCCATGCCATTTTCGCTATTTGCCGCGGACGCAGCTGAACACAAGAAGGTCGGATTCCACCCGCGAGTGTTGGGATCGCCCGCACCCATGTTTCCAGGCTACGAAGTCGACATCAGCGAGCCTGTCGACGACGATCAAAAACCCGACGCCGTGTGGCACCGTGAACGGGCGAAGAAAATGGTCCGGGAGCATCCCGAGATCAAAATGTTGTTTGGGAACACACCAAGCACCGCCATTTGGTGTATCACGTTCATGGTGCTTCAGATCGCTTTCGCATGGGGAGTAAGTCGAGGGCCCTGGTGGGCCATGATCCTGTTTGCCTATGTCATTGGTTCCTGGGTCAACGTCAACCTGTTTCAACTGGCGCACGAGTGCAACCACAATCTTGTCTTTAAGAAAACCTCGTGGAACCGTTGGTTATTCACTTTCACGACGCTACCGATGTTTTTGTCGGCCCACCATTCCTGGTGGATCGAGCATCATGTCCACCACAATGACCTGGGAGCCAAAAAGGACTTTATCACCAGGCGTCGCACGGCCTTCCTGCTCACTCGTCAACACCGCTATCTAGGGGTTTCCCGGGGTCCGCTTTATCATTTGTTTCGCGTCTTGTTTTCACCCGTCTTCATGCCTTACACCTTCATCATGCTGGTGTTGCAGCTTTTTCGCTCCTTGCTCGGATTAATCGTTTACTTTTTCGGTTCGCTTATTCGTGGACGGGTTGACCCAGGGCCGTTGGCGTTATCGATCCTGGCCGACGAGCATTTGATCTCTGGTTACGAGAAATACGGGTTGAAACGATGGGCCGTAGTTTATCCGCTGTTGAGTTTCGTTCTGGTCGGCGTCCTATTTTGGCTCGGCGGATGGATGTCAGTCCTTTATTTGTTGCTGTCCCAATCGTTCATGACTGGATTCCTGCATCCTCATAACTTTGGCATCATCCTTAGCAATTCCCATTTCCATGGGCATAAGCGTTATCAACCTTCATCGTCGCTGTATGGTTGGTCGAACTGGATCTATTTCAACTTTGGGCTGCATACTGAGCACCACGACATCATGGGAATTCCCTGGCACCGACTGGGAAAACTAAGACAAATTGCACCCGAGTTGTACGACGATTTGGTGACCACAAAATCGTATTCCCGCCTAGCGTTTCAATTCATGTTCGGCGACCCAAAGTCTCTCGAAGAGCAATTTGACAATGAGGATCACCGTAATCGGGAAGTGATGAAATCGCACGACTTGTCGGTATCGTGAGGCGGCATTTTCCGGGATGGGCTTTGAATTGCTTGGCTGCCCGTGAGTTAAGCAGGTAGGCATCAATCATAGGGTGAAATCCCACTAGCCGATTACGCGCTAGCCTGGTCCGCTAAAACTTTGGGCT
>CAXBHV010000901.1:0-3854 GCA_963974855.1 uncultured Rhodopirellula sp.
AAGTCGAAGAAGTAGTTCGGCGTTCTCGCAGTCTGTAAAAATCATTTTCGAACAGCGGCCAAAACGGCCGCTGTTTTTTTATGTTCGTATCGCTGTGCCCTCGTCGTAAACGGTCGTTCCGATTACCATTTTCGCATGGAAAAAACAAACATTGCCATTGTTGGCCTGGGAACCGTTGGCACGGGTGTCGCGAAACTATTGCTTGATCATGGCGATCGCACGTCGCGACATGCTGGCCGCACGTTGTGGCTGAAAAAGGCGGTCGTTCGCGATCTTGCCAAACCGCGTGACGTCGATCTCCCAGAAGGCGTCGCGACCGATTCGCTTGACGACGTGATTAACGATCCCGAGATTTCAGTCGTCGCTCAATTGATCGGTGGCTTGGAACCGGCTCGTTCGATCATGCTGCGATTGCTGGAATCGGGCAAAGATATTGTCACGGCGAACAAGGCGCTGTTGGCCGAACATGGGCCGGAATTGTTCACCCGTGCTCGTGAACTCGGGCGCAGCATCGCGTTTGAAGCATCGGTGGCCGGTGGTATCCCAATTATCGCCAATGTCAGCCAATGTTTGTCCGCCAACCAAATTCGCTCGCTTGAAGGCATTTTGAACGGCACCAGCAACTTCATCGTCACCCAGATGGACGAGAAAGGGGCTCCCTATGACGTCGTGGTTCGCAAGGCCCAGGAACTCGGTTACGCCGAAGCCGATCCGACGATGGATGTGGACGGCACCGACGCGGCTCAGAAGCTGGCGATCCTTGCCCACTTGGCATTTGGGGCGACGGTCAAATGGTCGGACATTCCACGGGTGGGGATCGACGGATTGGACCCCGATGATTTGCGATACAGTCGCCAACTCGGTTATCGAATCAAGTTGTTGGCACTGGCGAATCTGGCGGATGATGGACTCGAACTTTCTGTCGCTCCGACCTTGGTCCGCATCGGCACGCCGCTGGCAGAAGTTCGCGATGCCTTTAACGCCATCCGTGTCGTTGGTGATGCTGTGGGGCCGGTGTTCTATCATGGTCTGGGCGCGGGCCAGATGCCGACCGCCTCGGCCGTGGTTGCTGACTTGATCGATACTGCGGTCGGTCGGACTCGATTGACGTTCCAAACACTCGAGTATTTCTCGATCGACAATCCGCCTCGTGCCAAGCTTCGCGATGCCGATACGTTGGTGGGGCGAAACTATCTGCGGCTCAGCGTCGCCAATCATCCTGGGACACTGGCTTCGATCACCGCGGTGCTGGCGAAGCACAAGATCTCGATCGCGTCGGTGATGCAGCACGAGGGCGAAAACGGCTCTGCACATCTCGATCCGGTCCCCTTGGTGATCATGACGCACGAAGCCACCGAGGGTGCCGCCCGTGCTGCCACGCAAGAAATCGAGTCGCTCGATTCGATCACAGGTCCGGTTGTACGGCTTAGAGTGAAGGATTAACGCCCCCCCGGGTATCTTTGCCTACGTTTTTGCCATGTTCATTGAATGAATCGCTGTCCCGCATCATAACGGGGGCTACGATTCCGTAGCGGTTTCGTCATGCGCTCGCGATAACGTCCGGTGGCCCAGGGATGGGTTGCGATTCGCCCGTGCGAACAACCGCTATGACCGTGTTGACCGTCACCAGACGAGTCAACCGACCACGGCAATTTGATCCCGGGGCAGATGCGCATCCATGATTCACGTACAACATTTAACCAAGACCTACGACGATCTCAATCGTGGTCGCTTTGTCGCCGTCGACCGTGTTTCGTTCACGGTCGGTGCGGGAGAGATCTTTGGGCTGCTGGGGCCTAACGGCGCTGGCAAAACCACCGTGCTTCGTATCTTGAGCACCGTGCTGAGCCCCACCTCGGGCATCGCCAACGTCGCCGGTTACGACGTTGTTCAGGATCCTGCCGAGGTGCGGCGTCGAATTGGATTCGTCAGCAACAACACAGCGATGTACGACCGCATGACCGCTTGGGAAATGGTCGGCTACTTTGGTCGTTTGCACGGTATGTCACGCGACGAGCTTCGCGAACGTCTCGATTCGTTGTTTACTCAATTGCGAATGAACGATTTTCGCGATGTTCCGGGCGCGAAGATGTCGACCGGTATGAAACAAAAAGTCTCGATCGCCCGCGCCTTGGTCCACAATCCTCCGGTGTTGGTCTTTGACGAAGCCACACTTGGACTCGATGTTATGGTGGCTCGCAATCTGCTAGCGATCGTGCGAGATCTGCGAGACAGCGGAAAGTGCTTGATCTTCTCGACTCACATCATGAGCGAAGTTGAAAAACTGTGCGACCGGATTGCAATCATGCATCAAGGCCGGATCCTCGACAGCGGCACACTAGAAAATTTACGTGAGCGGCATGGGCAGGACGATTTTGAAGAAGTCTTCTTCGACCTACTGAGCCGACACGAACAAGGGGACGAGGACGTGCAAGGACTGGCAATCTCAGGGAAATTCGCATGAGCCTTTCAGCAAAACAAAAACGAAAAGCCGCCGAAAACGTCGATAAATTACGCTGGTCCTCCGTGTGGCTGATCTACGCGCGTGAAATGCGTGACCAACTCCGCGACCGCCGGACATTGTTTACGATCGCAGTGGTGCCGGTGCTGCTTTACCCATTAGTGGGAACGCTGCTGTTGCAGATGGTTCAATTCACTCAACAGCACTCGACCAGTGTATGTGTGATCGGGACCGACCATTTGGAGAACGCGCCACCATTGGTGGGCGACGATTGTTTCGCTGAGAATTTGGTGCCCGCCGACGATCCGCTGCAAGTGGTGACGTATCCGTGGAATGACGTCAAGACGGATCGCAGTGTCAATCAGCGGGCCGAAGAGTGGGTTCGCAGTGGCATGTTTGATGTCGTTGTCATGGTACCGCCACAGTTCAAAATGGTGGACGCTCGACTCGAAAACGACGATGCAGCGATCCAATTGCTTTACAACGTTGCCTCGGATCAATCGATGGTCGCTCGCGAACGCGTCGCCAAAATTTTGGGGACATGGCGATCCGGCTGGATTAACGAGCGACTGACTGAATCCGGCATCGACATGATGTCGTTGGAGCTATTCCAGCTGAACGATATCGATATCGCACCGGAGAGTACACGCGAGGCGGCGCTGTGGAGCAAACTGCTGCCGTTCATCATGTTGATCTGGGCAATGACGGGTGCGTTTTATCCGGCAATTGACTTGGTTGCAGGCGAAAAAGAACGTGGTACGCTCGAGACGCTCTTGTGCAGTCCGGCACTACGCTCGGAAATCGTCGCAGGAAAACTTGCTGCCGTAACAACCTTTAGCATGTTGACCGCGATTTTGAACGCGGGAAGTATGTTGGTGACCAGCTCGTTTGTGATTGGACAAATCAGCTTTGGCAGCGCCGCCAACACGATCGGGGCGCCGCCGATCGGACCGATGCTGTGGTTGCTGGTCGCGCTCGTGCCGTTGTCGACTCTGTTTAGTGCTTTGGCACTTGCGGTGGCCGCGATGGCGCGAAGCAGTAAAGAAGGCCAATACTATTTGATGCCGCTGATGATGGTGACGTTGCCGCTGGTGATGTTGCCGATGTTGCCTGGCACGACACTGACCGTCGGCACCAGCTTGATCCCCGTCACGGGAATGTTCTTGATGGTCCGTGCGTTGGTCGAGGGCCAATACGGAATCGCTCTATGGCACTTGCCAATGGTAGCCGGAGTCACGATCACGTGTCTGTGGATGGCATCACGTTGGGCACTAAAACAATTTGATGACGAATCAGTACTGTTTGGTAGCAATGAACAATGGGAACTGCGTCAATGGGTCAAACACCTTTGGCGTGATCGTCAAATCGCTGCCACCCCAAGTCAAGCGGTTGC
>CAXBHV010000902.1:0-3851 GCA_963974855.1 uncultured Rhodopirellula sp.
AAAGCGTTCGATGGTCGCGAAGCGCTCGACATGTTGGCCAGCCTCGACCCGATGCCTCAATTGATCCTGTTGGACATCAACATGCCGATCATGAACGGGTATGAATTCTTAGAGCAGTATTCCCAACGCGATGACCACACCATTCCCATCGTCGCCGTACTGACCACCTCGGATCAAGAATTCGATAAGCAGCAAATGGCGAAGTTCCCCGTGGTTAAAGGCTATCTGGTCAAACCACTCCGCGCGGCGAACATGCAAACGCTGCAAGATTCCGTCACTCAAAAAAGAAACGAGACGTCGCTGTAGATCAGCAAGCATCGCGGTTTCAGATTTTTTGATTGAAGTCGCTCTTTAGCCGCCACCGACGAGGGTGACGACTTCGACATCATCTCCCTCGTTCACCATCGTGGACGCATAGTCTTCGCGAGGAACGACATCCGCGTTGACTTCGACCGCCAAATAATTGGGTGGTACATCCACCGTGTTCAGCAATTGTTGAACGCTCATCGTGGATTCGATTTCGACGCTTTCGCCGTTGACTTTGATTTGAATCATCTTACTCGTCAAATGCGGCGTCAAAGGCAACATTGCTGGGGCTGAAGTCGAGCTTCTTCGTGAACGCACAAGCTTCCTTGGCACCAAAGGTTCGCTCCATTCCCGAGTCTTCCCATTCGATCGAAAGTGGGCCGGCGTACTCGATTTCATTTAAAGCACGAATGATCTCTTCAAAGTTCACACCGCCTCGACCGGGGCTACGGAAATCCCAACCGCGTCGCGAATCGCCAAAGTTCAAGTGGCTGCAATTGATGCCGCTGCGACCATCAAGCGTCACGATCGCGTCTTTGATGTGCACGTGATAGATGCGATCCGGGAAAGCACGAATGAACTGTACCGGATCGATGCCTTGCCAAATCAAGTGGCTGGGGTCAAAGTTGAATCCGAACTCTTTACGATGATCCAGTGCTTCGAGTGCTCGCGCCGCAGTGTGAATATCGAAGGCGATTTCCGTGGGATGCACTTCCAAGGCAAAGTTCACACCACACTCACCAAACACATCCAAGATCGGATTGAAACGTTCGGCAAGCAAGGAAAATCCGTCATCGATCATGCTCGGTGGAACTGGTGGGAACGAATACAGCAAGTGCCAAATGCTGCTGCCGGTGAAACCGTTGACCACGCCGACGCCGAATTTCTGAGCGGCGCGTGCGGTGTTCTTTAGTTCTTCTGCGGCTCGCTCGTTCACGCCAGCGGGATCGCCGTCACCCCAAACGTAGTCGGGGACGATCGCTTTGTGACGCGCATCGATGGTGTCCAGCACGGCTTGGCCGACCAAGTGGGCGCTGATCGCATGGCACTGCAGCCCTGCGTCGTCGAGCAATTTGCGATGTTTGTCGCAGTAATCGTCTTCGGCGATCGCGCGGTCGACTTCGAAATGGTCCCCCCAGCACGCCAATTCGATCCCGTCGTAACCAAATTCGGCAGTCATTCGGACCATTTCTGCAATCGGCAAGTCGGCCCACTGGCCGGTGAAAAGCGTAACAGGTCGAGCCATCGCGAAAAATCTCCGTGAAATTGGAATTGGGGAGGAGGGTTTGGATTGAGCTACAAATACAAGTGTGGATTATAGAGAAATCCACTGACACATTGTGCGCTTGGGGGGCGGATGACCGCAACCATCCCAAGAATCGCCTCCCTAACCCAACCGTCCCACCCAGAACAGGTTCACAGCGAAAAGATATCGTGACGTCCAGCGATCGTCGCTCGCTCGACAAAGCAGTTAGACAGGATTCATTAGGTGAAATCCCGTTAGCCGTTTGCGCGTTAGTACCGGTTCAGGGCCGGAACCGTGGCTAGCGGGCTGTTGATTTAATCGAAATGTAAATTGTATTTTTGAGCCGTGGGCCGTAAGGCACCGGGTAATGTGCGGCACCCGGCCGCTCACGCGTCACGGCTCACTAAATCAACATGCCCCTAGCGCCAAAACGGCCAATTTACTGAAAGACTTCTGCCTAGCTGCTTAGCCTTCAAAGGCGAGCCGGCGGGCTTGTGCCTTCAATTCGGCGTGTAGCCGCTGAGATGCTCGAGCTTGCTCAGCCAAATCGGTGGTCGCCGCTTGTTGCTCGAGTCGGAATTGCCGCTCGCGGTGTTCTTGAAGCGCCGCACGTGCGTTGAGTTGTGCTTCGCGAGCATCGAGGTCCGATTCCCAAGCCTGCAACCGCTCGATCAAATCGGCCGCTTGCAGCCCCAGCCATTGCTCTTGAGGCGAAGTGTCCACGTTGCTTTGGAGCTTCGCGTTGGGATGTTTTACCGACACGGCGGCAGCGTCGTTACCATCGGCAGCCACTTCGTGTGCCGAGTCAACGCGATAACTGGCGAAAAAGTCTCCTCGGCGCAGTCCCACTCGCTGTAATGTCGATTTCTTGCCGACGAACGGCTCGGCACCCGCAGGCAAGCCGAGATCGAGTCGAATGCGATCGACTTGATTCAGCTTCTCGATTTTTTTCGAGCGGTACGAGGGCATGGGGATTTCAGCGCTTCGTCGTGGTCACGGCGGGCAGAAGGCAGAAACTCGGCAACTCTGGCCCAGTAATTGCGGAAACCTATCCATTGGTTCGGAAATCGAGGCGGGTAAACTGCATCGATCTGAACCCGCCAGATAAAATGAACGAGTCAGTAGTGCGGTCGATACCGGTTATTCCGGTGGAACCGTCAACCACCCTTTGGCTACCCACTTTCTTAGGACGAGTCACCACCCATGATGCGATTGTTTGCAGGTCTGTTTTGTGTCACCGCGACGATTTCAACCGCGATTTCCCCTGTTTTTGCAGAGGCCCCCGTAGTAACAGAGGAACAGCTGAATGCCAAAATCGAGCGTGCCGCAGCCAAGGGGATCGAGTTCCTGAAAAATCGTGGTCAAGCCGACGACGGTTCGTTCAGTGGCGAGACCGGCGCTGCCGTCACGGCGCTGTGCGTCAACGCGATCCTGCAGCACCGCGCTACCGCGATCAACGATCCAGTGATCAAAAAGGCGCTGGCGTTTATTTCATCGAAATTTCAATCCGACGGTGGAATTTACGCCACGGGATCGTCGCACCAAAACTACGAAACCTCGGTCGCTATCGGAGCCTTGGTGCGGGCGAACAAGGATGGTCAATACGACAGTGCTCTGAAACGTGCCGAAACTTTTTTGAAGGGGCTGCAGTGGGACGAAGGCGAAGGCATCGAGTCTTCGGACCCAAGCTACGGGGGTGCGGGCTATGGAAGTCATAAGCGACCGGACCTCTCGAACACTTCGTTCTTCATCGATGCACTTCGCGATCTAGGAAACGAAGCAGACGATGAATCGTTGCAGAAAGCGTTGAAGTTCGTGGTTCGCTCTCAGAACTTGGCCAACGAAGGCAACGACACACCGCATGCGGACGAGGTCAACGACGGCGGTTTCTATTACACTCCTGCCGCCGGTGGTGAAAGCCAAGCGGGCGCAGCCGAAGGGGGCGGGCTGCGAAGTTACGGCTCGATGACCTACGCCGGCCTGAAAAGCATGATCTTCGCAGGCGTCTCCGCCGATGACCCTCGCGTTTTGGCGGCGATGGAATTCATTCGCAAAAACAATTCGCTCGATTCGAACCCGGGGATGGGGCAAGCGGGGCTGTATTACTATTACCACACGTTCGCCAAAGCACTTGATGCGGCCGACGTCGAAGTGTTGGACGATGCCTCGGGCATCCCGCACGCTTGGCGAGAAGAGTTGGCCAATCATTTGATTGCTGAACAGCAAGAGGATGGTTCGTGGGTCAACAAGCAGAGCGAGCGATGGATGGAAGGGGATCGCCAACTTGTCACCGCTTACG
>CAXBHV010000903.1:0-3849 GCA_963974855.1 uncultured Rhodopirellula sp.
CACAAACCGTTCCGAAAAAAACGTAGGCAAACGGAGATTCCACAGGCGATTCTCGGTCGATTTTCACGGCAATCGGCAACTGCAATAAGTATGGTCAGCAGAATGGTCGCGACAACCTCAAATTCAAGGCGAATCCGCCGTAGTGAGACGAACCCACCGATTATTACTACTACGCGGATTCTCCGCAAATTGCCGCACCAGTAATGTTGAAGTTTGTACCACACCCTCTTCAAAAACAGCCGGCGGTGATCGGCTACAGGTACGCCTAGAGATCGCTACAATCGATAAAACCGTTACGAACGAATATGTGCTACATCGTCCCAGTTCACCAGCGAATGGAAAACGCACACGGTGTGCACATTGCAACATTTATCGCAGACACTCGTAATGGCCGGGGCTGATATCAAACGCCCCATGCCGTTGACTTACTAACTGTCTTTATCAATCCCACCCTGTATCGAGATCACAATAATTTCTCTGCACTGAATCCTTCTACCAATATTCAGCAAATCTTTTTGATCCCGCGTGATTGGCATAATCAAGACCGCAGCATGTGAATTGAACCGTTACGTGAGTTGGGATCGACGAACCAGTCGAGCGAAAATCCTCGGAAAAATTAGGGTCAGATCCACTTGTCTTGAAATTTTTTTTCGATGGCTCGGGCATTCGTTGGCCGCGTTCCGAGTGGCCCGGCATCGATCAACGAAAGATCCGATTGCACCCAGTTACGCTCTAAGACAGTCAACTGCTTATTGCCTAAATCGGCACCGTAAATGGCTGCGAGAGCCCGCTTTCTAAACCGCTAGCTATATGAGAGTTGTCGATCTGACTGCAGGTCTCCTGCCTTTCTCTGCAAATGAAATCACTATGATTTTTGGATGACAGAGAAAAAGATGATAGTTATCACAGGAGTTGCAATTAGACTTTGCAATAATATATTTCTTGAAATTAGGTGGACGAAAAGTTGCTTTCACCTAATTTGTACAGTCGTCACACTGTTCAAAGTTGATTCGACTTGTATCTTTGATTTCGACACGGGTGGTTTGATGTGAGACGTGATTCGACGTTCCGAGCATCGTACAAATTCACCTTGAATTAATGCCGGCAATTCTCATCTTGATTTTTACTTCTGCGATTGGACGTGCACCGTGCTGAAACTGATTTCACGTTATACGACCAATTATACCGCTCGCCGCCGCATCAATTCGTGGATATTGTCGGGTCGCGAGTTCGATCGAGAGATTGCGCGAGAGCGTGCCAGAACGGTGCGACGCAATATTCCATTTTGTGTTCTGAATATCGAGCTTTGTGGCATTCAGCGGACGGCTAAAAACACCCGCAGTCTCGCCAAGCTGGTTCGCCGCAACGTGCGAATGAGTGATGAAAAAGGGCATGTCAATCGTTTCACCATCGGTGTTCTACTAGTCGACACACCTGAGATGGGTGGGCGGATCGTTGTGGACCGTCTAAAGGGGCTGCTAAGTACAGCGAATCTGAAGGCTGATATCGCACTTAGCGTTTATGACCCGCAATCGTTTAATAACGACAATTCAGATGACTCATCCGGAAGCGGCGGAGGTCAAGATTCCGGCGATTCCAAAGTTCGACTGCACGACAAGCATCCTGTTGGACGAGACCGACGGCGATATCACGACGACGAATGGGTCGGCAGCGGGACGCGGATGGCAACTCCGCACTCCAACGAGGCTTACGATCTGATGTCGACTCGCGTTAGCAACGTCAGCTTTCAAGCTGATTCGATCATCAAACGAACGTTCGATATTACGGTGGCCAGCGTTGGATTGGTGTTCGCTGCACCTGTGATTGCGGTCGCAGCATTTGTGATCAAACGAGATGGTGGTCCCGCGTTCTTTTTGCAATCACGCGAAGGACGTGACGGGGTGCCATTCACGATCTATAAATTGCGAACGATGGTGGTCAATGCAGAATCGCAGCAAGCAAGTTTGCGGAATAAGAGTGAACGCGACGGGCCCGCCTTCAAAATGCGTAATGATCCTCGCGTCACACGCTTAGGACAGATGCTGCGTTCAACATGCGTTGACGAATTGCCGCAACTTTGGAATGTACTGCGAGGCGACATGTCGATTGTTGGTCCTCGTCCGCTTCCTGTTAGCGAGAGTCGAGCATGCCAACCGTGGCATCGGCGGCGTTTGGACATTCGTCCTGGCATCACGTGCAATTGGCAAGTTGCCAAAGAAAAGGCGGACACGTTCGATGAATGGATGCGAATGGACCTTGCATACGTCGACAACGCCAGCCTTTGGAAAGACGTCTCGCTGATGGCTCAAACCGTAGGCGTCCCGCTCCGTGCCAAAGGCAGTCGCTAAATCAGCGACGCCGTTCGTCGCGTTGCGAGTTGCTTCGCACTGTTTTCCCCAACCCCGGACTGGCGTCTGGGGATACTTCGTGCATAACAAAACGAACTGCCAAAGTCTCGATGACTTTGGCTACGCTTTTGATGTCTGCTAGTGAACGGGTAACCACTGCACCGCGTCGGCTACGACGTGGCCGTTGGTGCCATCGTTAGCGATCCGCACACTCGCTTTCTGATTCGCATCAAATCGAAATTCGCCGAGCGAAAGAAATAGCGAATCGATCGGTGGCGTCTTTTGCTGGTTCACGCTAACCGTGGTCGAGCCATCGGCGTGATCGACGACCACTTTGACGTTACTGGCTCGATTTGAATTCGGCGGGTAGGCAAGCCGCACTTCGTACTCGCCCCCCTTTGGCAGCGTCGTCACAAACGCAATCGTCGCCTTGCCGTCCGATGCATTGTCGTCGTGGATGTAACCGTGCTCAATGAACTTCGATGACGATGTGCTCGGCCGCCACGTCCCAGTTAACTGAGCCTTGGAGTCATCGACAATGGTTCCTTTCAAATCCTTCAGATAGACTCGTTCGCGAGCCGAATGGCTTGCCGAGCCCGCGTAGTGCAGCACCTGGCCATCCGCTTGCAGGCGTTCGCGGAGCTGGTCATACGGGACATCTTGCACTGCGATCCTTTTATCAATCGCCATCACTGCCGCAGTCGCTGAGCTTTGTCCCAAGATCATGAACACGGGCTCCATCCGAATCGATCCAAATGCGATATGTGAACTCGATACACAGACGGGAACCAGCAAGTTCTCACATTCCTGCTTTTTGGGGACCAGCGAACCGTAGGCGATTTCATAGGGCCCGTTGGTGCTGACGCCGATGTCACCTTCGTTTTGAACGTGACCTTCCGGAGTGATGTAACGCTGCACATTGTGCGAATCCATCGTATAGGATCCCATGCCTACCGATTCAGGCGTATCACGGCGTTTTAGCAATTCCTGTTCGCTCATCACAAACTTGCCAACCATCCGCCGTGCCTCACGAATATACAATTGATGCGACCAGTTACCGTTATCGACAAACTCGTCTTTCGGTAGCCCCCAGGTTCGCATCTCCTTTTGAGTTTGCTCGGGTACTCGAGGATCGTTGGCAATGAAATACAGCCAACCTTTTTGATAGGTTTCGTGCTCTTTAATTATCTCGCGACGCTTCTCGTAGCTCGCCTCGGGATACTCATAATTAAACCCAATATTGTCGGTGCTCATCGGCCCGTGATTATTGGTATCCGTTTTGTGATTTGGGATCGGATCGAATTTGCCAAAGGTCTGATTGAATCCTGCCTCATAAATACGAACCAATAATTCGTACTGCGACGGATCGTATCCTTCGGGTTTGGCGAATGGAATTCGATTGGATGGATCGTTGGTCAAACACATACGAAAACAGTAGGCTTGGATGCGATCGTCGCCGGCTCCTTTTTCGCCCGGCGGATCGGCACTGATGCGAGGCAGC
>CAXBHV010000904.1:0-3845 GCA_963974855.1 uncultured Rhodopirellula sp.
CCAACTCCCAACTCCCAACTCCCAACTCCCAACTCCCAACTCCCAACTCCCAACTCCTCACTCCTCACTCCTCACTCCCAACTCCCAACTCCTCACTCGCCGCCATCGCGGAACCGAATCGCGTTGCCGTGCCACAACACTTCCAAATCGGCACGCGTCCAAATCTCGGCGCCGACCGAAGGATCCGCGACCACAAAATCTCCTCTCGAGTTCTGGCCCAACAATACGACGCTATGGCCGAGTCCTGGGATCCAGCCCCACTGGTCGGCATAACGCGGATCCTCGACTCCAGAGATCGGCAACTCGACCATGATCAACACAGGCCACACGTTATCGGATTCAAGTTGATCCAAACTCAGCGTCAACGCTTTGACGTCACGATGATGGCGATTGGCCATCCATTTCACGCCTCGAAACAAACCCAGCGTCGGTGTGCCACTCTCGTCGGTCAAGCACAACGGGATCAGTTCCTTTTCACTCGCTTCGATGCCGCCAGCCCTCAGGAAGGTGGCTGCCGCGCACGGACTGCAGGTCGCCCACGATGTCTGTAGCGTGATCCCGCGATACACTTCGTCCCCGCCTTCCGGAGGTGGACGTAGCCAGACGCCCACAAACGGCCACAACACTGTCGCGATCGAGGCAAAACCAAGTGACATGGCCAAAATCGATTGACGCCAATGCGGCGTATTGGGCAACCGGTAAACAATCCCCGCTGCCATCGCCGCAAGCAGCGGCGTAAAATTTGACCAAACGATCACGGCGGAGTTGTCAATCCACTTGGCCCAGTAAAGTCGGCCAGCGGAATAGAACAGAAAGGCGAACATGCACGTGACGACGATCGTCAACATCAACACGACGCCTTGGCTATCACGCGTCGTTGGTTCGGAACGCCGTGGGGCAAAGATCACCGCTGCAATAACACCGACGACAACCGACAGGCCCATCATCACCAAAATTGCCTGAAAAAGATCGTCCATAAAACCAATCAAACCGAAATGGGAACCCGAGCCAGTTGAAGGGTGAAATACGCGTAACGATCAGGCGAGGTTCGGTAGGGGCGAAAATATTCGCAGCCCCATCTTACCGCGTGCAGTTCCAATTGCGTAGCACCGCATCAAATTGCGGCTATGCTTGCCAAAAGCAGGCAAGAATTTCTGATGAAGAAAGTATGAATCGCCACAATCGATTTGCTCGCGGAGGGACGTTAGCCGCAGGCCTCGTATTCCCAACGTTTTACGCTAGCGGCGGCCCGACGTTAACGCGTTCGGCTCACAAAATCGGTCCGTACAACCAGCGTTGAAAGGGTTTGCGGATAATGCCCGCTCACTGCCACTCATCTGCTTAGCAAACGCTCGCAGTGCGACTGCAGCGTCTGGACGGATTCCACGCAGGTGTGACAAAGGCGGTGGACTTCGTGCTCATCATTGTCTTTTAGCGCCGCCATCAACTCGCTGATCAACAATCCGCATCCGCGTTCGTCAAAGGTCACGACCAACCCTTTCAAGGCGTGCGCATCACGATGAGCTTCGTCAAAATCTCCGGCTGCGATCGAATTCTGGATCCCTTCGACCAACGGCGGAACATCATCCAGTAAGATTGCCGCTAACTCACGCAACAATTCTTCGTCGCCGCCGAGCCTCCCGAGCGCCTCGGCGAAGACGGATGCCTCACATGGATTAGAATTCACCGCAGGTTTGTTGCGGCGACTGCTCGTGGATGTGTTTTTCCGAACCATATTGGACTGAACTTTCACGAAAGTTTCCTTTTCAAAATCAATTGATCGCCACCTTGCGCCGCACCGCTATCCGGGCAAACCACTTGAGCGAGCTCCTTTCGTCTCATGCATTAAATGGGAGAGCACATCTCGTTCCATTCATGAAATCCAAGCGGTTTCAAGTAACCGAACTCAGCCAAACAACCAACCGCATCCAATCGATTGTGCCAACAACAGATCGACATTCCTGCTGCCAAGAAATCGACGAAGAAAGACGACTTTCGGCCGTCCAACTCCCTCTCTCGTCGGCGTTCGGGCGGTCAAATTGCACGGCGATCAAACAACCTCCTCGAAAAAACTTATGACCACACTCACCGGCAAACTGCTGATCGCCGATCCCTCGGGGCATCAAATGATGCTGAGATCGGGATCGATTCGAATTAGTGAGGGGCGAATCCATGACGTTGTCCTCGAAAACGATGAGGAAGCGATCACTGCGGCGGATAGTTTCCGTCCCCTCGTCCCCGGCGACCGGATTATTTGTCCCGGATTCATTGACGCTCATCTGCATTTATCGCAATTCGGCATCATCGGCGCCCATGGTTTGCCGCTATTGAAATGGCTCGATCAAGTCACATTTCCAGCCGAGCGTGCGTGGGAGGACGTGAATTTTGCACGTCAGAAAACCCGATTGGTGCTAGCCAATTTGTTGTCGTTCGGAACGACCAGTTTCTGTGCTTACACGACGGTCCATCACACGTCGGCAATGGCGGCGTTGGAGGAGGCATCCCAGCTGGGATTTCGAGGCATGATCGGGCAAGTGCTAATGGACCGCAACGCTCCGCCTGAACTGTGTCGCGAAACTAACCAATTGATAGACGAGGCCGCCGAGACTTTGGCACGTTTTCCTTCCACGTCCGAAATGGCCGCCGCAGTGACGCCGCGATTTGCGATCACGTGTTCGCCGCAGTTGCTGGAATCTGCCGGTACGTTGGCCGCTGAGCATAACGCTGCGATCCAAACTCATTTGGCGGAAACCGAACAAGAATGTGCTCGCGTTGCCGAACTCTTTGATTCCGCTCGCTACGTCGACGTCTATCAACAAGCCAAACTGCTGACGCCGCAAACAATCCTGGGCCACGGAGTACACCTGGATGCACGTGATCGCGAAACCCTCGCGACGCACGGTGCGATCATCGCTCATTGCCCAACGGCCAATCAGTTCCTCGGCTCTGGACAAATGAACCGGCAAGCCCTCAATGAGGCTCGAGTCAAAGTGGTGCTGGGCAGCGACATTGGTGCGGGTTACGAGCGAAGTATGGTGAGCGTGGCTCGCGCGGCGATCGAAACGGCGGCATCGCTTGGCAACACGCCTCCTTCTGCTGCATCCGCTTGGTACGACATCACCGCCGGTGCCGCGGATGCACTGGGCTGGGACGACGTCGGTCAACTTCGCAAGGGATACCGCGCGGATGTCGTGGTGATCCAGCCCGACTTTACCACTCAAATGCAAGGACATGACTCGATCATCGATCCCTTGTCGCAACTGATGTTCGCTTGGGATGATCGCTGGGTAAAACAAACCTACCTGCGAGGCCAGTCGGTCTGGGGCGGATAGCCGGAACGGTGGCGGTTAGGGTCGTGGGGTGCATGCCCATCGTAGCCATGTCCAGCGGGAGTGTTTCCATATTGGCCGTCACCATACTGCCCGTCACCATGCTGGCCACGTCCGAATTGCCCGTTTCCTTGTGGACCGAATCCGTTCCCGTCGAATCCGTTGCCGCCTGCACCATAAGCTCCACCAGCACCGTAGCCAAACGGTGTGATGTTCAGCCCTGCGAACGGGGCTCCCCAAGCAGCGTACGGGACACTGTAGGGCCGATACGGCAATTGCCATTCACCATAGGGGCGAACGACATCACCCCAAGTCTCGACGCGGTGATAGTTGTCCGAGGATTGGCCGTAATTCAAACGGCTGCGAACGTGCGTGTAACCGCTGGTCTTAAAATTCGCGACCTCCGGAACCGTCGGCGCCGCAGTGGGCTGGAATTGATCCACCCGCTGTGCCGTAGCCGGATCATGCGAGAATTTGCCCGGCAGCGTCAACCAATCGGCTGCACCACATTGGCTC
>CAXBHV010000905.1:0-3844 GCA_963974855.1 uncultured Rhodopirellula sp.
ATGACGGAGCGGCGGTGGTCGCTGTTTTGGTAATGGCTGAGTCAATCGCCGCCGCCCGCACATCGCCGCCGTTCCCCGACTGAATGATGATGCGATTTCCACTGCACACCCGTCTCGTGGTTTCCTCCTTGATCGCACTTGTCGTTGGAGGGTGCTTTCACCCAAATTCAAAACATGAAACAGCTTCCACCGAAGGGCACTTGACCCCAATGGATCTTCCAATCGGCTTCACTCGCATTGACGTCAAGCGAAACATCCAGCTAAACCACGCACCCTTTAATCTTGCGTCGGATGGATACCGGCCCGGCAGTGACGAATCCTATTTTTCTGATCGTTTCAATGACGAGATCGGTAGTACAAAGGAACGTTTTTCCACCTACTTCTCGCAATTCGGTGAGTTTGGAAGCCTGGACCGTAGCACAAAGGGACTTCCTTCTCATTGGTGGATCGATGACGACTTTCATGGTGTGTCTCGAGTCCTGATGGTGGACCTTCTAAATCCAGCACTTACGCGGATTGAGGTATTGAAAGGAGCACAACGCGAGCTCAACTCCTTGGAGCATGATTGGATGCTGCTTCTGGCGCACAACAACGACTACAATGATGTAGGTGAGTACGTTGGCCTGCCAGGCGAGTATTGGATCTGGATCACGAAAGATAGCGTCGAGATATATTCTGAACTTGATAAAGATTTGGAGACGTTCTATTCCTCACTTGATCGGCCTTGAATTCACAGGGTGGGGAACCAAGCGTTCGACCGGAGACCTCGAAAACATCTTCTGGTGATGGTTGATCGTCCGCTCGGTCCCGGTCAACGCCGCCGTTCCCCAACAACCGATGTACAACGTTTCTCGCATCTACACCCGTTTACGTCCACTTGAGTTTGAACTCTACGACGAGTCCGAAACGGAGGCTTGGTTCGTGAGAGCCAACCGCGAGCATTTCGTCTTTGAACAACTAAACCTAAATGCTGGCCGTCCGCGCGGTGGCGACTGGGGCGACTCCTCCCACGCATTTGTCCTTGTGGGCTTGAAGCCGGGACGTTTCTCGCCCGATGGACTCACTGAAGCGATCTGTATCACGGACTGGACCAGCACTGCGAGTGATGAGGAAGCTGACGCTTGGGAACTCCAGGTGGTAAATGAAGTGGAGGCACGCCTACCAGATATAACGAGACAACATAGCGCGGACCTGCTCTCACGAACCGCTACGTGTCGCTCTGCCGTAGCACGCTACATGGAGTTTGTTGATACTTCAAAATCGCTGCGGCAGAATATTGAGACGTATGCTGCGGGCGCGTCATCCGAGCAAATCGCCCATTTCTATCAAATTGCCAAGACTCCGGGCTTGATCTGTTTGCCCGACCGAACACCGTACGACCTTGCTATTTGGCTCATCACCAAGCATTCGGATATAGTTGATGCCGGTGTCGATTGGGATGCTGACCACGAGCCATTGGCGAATTCGGAACTCAATTGGCGAATTCAACTATTGTCTAGCCGCCTTTTGCCGGAACCCGGCTGGGAACTGATGGACGCGACGAAGAAGGGCGAACCATGAAATGCACATGCGGACTGTAAAGGTCTTGAAGACTAGCAAGTGTAAAGGATCGCCTGAGTAACCTTTAGCCACGGGCCCAGTATCGAGTTTTGCAGCCAACCGATAAGCATCATGAGCTGAAGTGGCTGGTTGAAGCATAAACGGCAGAGGTAGTGAGGGTGAAAGGTGTCGGCTGGCTGCCGAGCCCTGAACGAGATTGAGCTCCGAAAATATGGTTTCCTGTTGGCCCCATCTACAAATGAACCTAGGCCCACGGTCTTTGCATGCCCGAAGGCTACATCTTGTGACGCGATATTGGCGATGCTTCACAAAAAGTCCCGGAGTCGAAGATCCACTCGCTATACACACTGCGTCTTCAAGGCAACCAGTGTCGATTCAAGGGGACATCCCCTTTTTGGTACTCAATGGTTGACGCTACAGAAAGGTTCTCGGCGAGCAGACGCAGCGGGGATGGCGTTCGACTGAAACGACTACTCATACCCGAATGGCACTGGCGAAAGCAGCATCAAACACGCACCCAATCTTTCAGTCTCGCGTGTTCGAAGATCATGTCATGCTGGACCTGCAGGTCTTGACCCATTCCCGCTTCGAGGGCTCGGTCGTGCATGGCCATGGCAATGCCGACATCCACATAAGCCAAACCGACGGCGTTGAAGTAGGTGCGTTCTTGGTCGCTTTCGCGCCCCTGCTTCGTGCCGTTTATCAGTTCGATCAAATCGCCGTGGATGTCGCGGTCGGTTAGCTCGCCGTCCTTATACATGCGGCTCAGCGTTTGCGTGCGGTGCTTGACTGTTTCCCAGTCATCACAAACGATTTTATCGCAGGCTTTGGCGACGGCGTACTCGTCTTCCCAGCCGCCGACATGACTGTAGAACGCGCCTGGTTTCATCCATGCCGCCTTCAGCAGCGGAGCTTGCGCGCTGGTGGCCGTCACAATGACATCGGCGTCGCTGGTGGCCTTCTCCAAATCTGAGTTGGCTTTTTCAAATTGAAGGCTTGGTAGGATCGCTGACATTTCTCTAACGAACTGATCCTCTTCGGCGGGTTCCTTGGCCGCAACTCGGCACAGTTGAAGCTCGGGAAGAACGGTCTTCATTGCGATCAAGTGCATCTTGGCTTGTTCGCCTGCACCGATGAATCCGATCGTCTCAGAATTTTTCTTGGCAAGATGCTTCGCAGCGATAGCCCCCATGGTTCCCACACGCACGTTGGAGCACAGTGTGCCTTCCATGAACGCGGTCGGGAACCCGTGTTCGATCTCTGACAAAATGATCACGGCTGAGAGGTTTTGTATCCCGTACTTCACCGGGTTGGGCGGAAAGACTGAAACCCACTTCACGCCACAGATTTTTGAACGTTGCTGGCAAGCAATTGATCCGTTCCTGCGTGTCGTCATTGAAAATCTGGACAATCTTTTCCGGGAACATGACCTCACCAGCATCGAAGGCGAGCATTGCCTTTTCGGCGGCTTCGATTGCCATGCGGATATCGAGACAACCCGCGCCAAGCAAGTCTTCCTGAGAGAAAAAACGACACTTGATTTCATGATTAGACATTGCTTTTCCTAACAGGATCCTCCTCCAGAACGGGCGGCGCATCGCTGCGACGCTACGACGATCGACGTCGTGATTGAGAGTCCAGCAATAGCATCTTTCGGACCAAACCAGCTCATTTCAGCGAAGCCAACTCGCGACGAACCATTTGCCAGCACCTCGTGCTCATCTGCACGAAGTTGTTCGTATCAACGTGCGTCATGGCACGGCGGCACCATAGCGTGATCCGAGGTCTTTGGTCACGGGCTGGAGTCAAGTCGTCAGGTTTCGTTTCTGTTTCTCAATCCCTGTCTTTAGCAGATCCGTCCCTCCCCTTGCCCACGCGCGTCGGGGAGAGGGGACGAAGGAGTGAGGAACGACGAGTGCTCTATCTTCCTACCTTCATTTTCCTACCAAATCACTTTGCCGGTGTGGCCGGAGAACTGGGGTGAAGGAACGTTCGGCTTTCAATGCGTCGGACTATGTCCATCCCGTCTTTCACTCAACATTGGCAGCGATCGCTGTCGCCGCTGCCGAGGCAATGAATCATCGTTGATTGCCTTGCATTTTGTCCCTTTGCAATTCAGTCATGCGGCGCTCATTCGCGATGATTGGCGTGATTGGCGGGCAAGCGTTTGGGTGCATTATTCGCCACGAATCACGCGAATTTTCGCGAATCGGAGTGCTCGTGTTGTGACCATGAGCGTGATTGAAGAATGCGAACTGATCTCAGGTGAGAGGTGACGTCGGGG
>CAXBHV010000906.1:0-3841 GCA_963974855.1 uncultured Rhodopirellula sp.
AACGAGCTTCGACGAACGGGTCAGGCGTGTAAGCCGTTCCTGGCGTTAGGGGTGGCAACACAACGGTGCCATCGTCCGAAACGATGTAGTTGAAGAACTCGAGCGGATTTAACGGATCCGTTTCATGTGGAGCTAGTCCGTTGTAATCGACTGCCGGTTCGTAGAAACCGTCAACAAACGCGAAGGCGTCGAAGTTAAACGACAAGATGCCTCCGCTTGGCGTTTTCATCGTTAATGTTCCCGTGCCGCCGTTTAAAGCCAAGTCGGGGTCGGTCTGGGCATCAATCGTTTCGTCGGCGTCGGTAAACGCGACCACACGGAGGGCTTGATTGGATTCGTTGTAAGGAGCAATCAAGGCTGGGTCAGGATCACCAGGCAGGACAGGGTTCGCACCAAACTGCTGCAACAAGAATTCCTTGTCGAACATGACCTTGCGATTGTTGTTCACAAGGTTTCCAAACGCATCGTATTCAACGACCTCATCGACCCGCAAAACACGTGCAATGGCAACCGGTTCGTCGTTGATAGGTTCGACAAAAATGGTTACCACGGCGGTGTCCGTTAACGCTCCGACTGGGCGGTTTCCATTGGCGTCTTCGTCAATTCCCGCATCTCGAGCGGTATAGGTAAACGTGTCTTCCCCGTAGTAGTTGTCGGGCGCTCGGTAAGTAAATGTACCGTCATTGTTGAAGGTGACGGTGCCGCCAAGAGCAGTCGTCAATACCGTGCCCGGATCGGGGATTAACAACGCACCATCATTGAGCTCGGAAAGTTCATCTGCGGCAGTTGCACGAGCATTAACGTCGTTAGAGAGCAAGAAGTCAATCGGAATGGTTAGCGATTGATCCTCAGTAGGAACTGGCACCGACATTCCCATATCGGTCCAATAAGCCATCCATCGCGTCGAGTTCTTACTAATAGCATCGTCGTTGGCAATCGGATCATCATTTTGAGGTCGAACGTCAAACGAAATCTTGGCGGTATGGGTCAAGCGTCCGTTGACAGTGTCGAAAACACCAATCTCGTCATCGGCACCGCCATCGCCTAAGACGTTCGGGTCATCGGATTTTCCGTCATCGCTGATCGTATACGTGATCTCATCAAAGATCGGAGGATCGGTTGGCAATCGAAGATTGTCACGATTGACATCCAGGTTGGACTGGTACTCAAAACTGACTAGGAAAATATTCGCTGGATCCGTTGTATCGAACGTCGCCGATAGTATTTGACCTCGCGTTGTGAGGATGGGGAAATCACCAATCGGCGTGGTCGAATCGATTATTGTGGTCCCAACCTGCAGCGACACCACATGCAACACTTGGCCCGACTCGTCCCACGGCGATGTCGGCGCCCCCGCAGGATACTCAGGCGAACTGTCCGCCGTTGCGTTGGCCAGTAACTCCGATTCGAGTACGGTTCGAGGTTGATCTTCGAGAGCCACAATCGTTTTGTCTTGGGCTAGCGGAGCATCGTTGACCGGTTGTACCTCGATTGTCACGGTTGCAAACAAAGTCGTCGGCAATGTAGTGTCAATCGCACTCTGCTGTGTTGCCAAGCGATAGGTGAAGGTATCGATGCCGACAAAGTCAGGGTGCGGTGTATAAGTAAAGTCACCGGTCGCTGGATCGAGAATCAACGTGCCATTGGAGACATTCTGGTCCAGCACCACGGTCACGGCGCTAAACGTCGCCGGGCTGATCGTATCGTTGTCGAGGACCGACGGAATTCCAGCATCGGTCGTGTCAAGCGTGCCATCTTCGTTGATGGTGTATGACGTCGACAATGCAGTCGGATCGTCCGCTGGCACCGGCAATGGCACATTGTGAATCTGCACTTGATAATCTTCGACTTCGCCACCGACGGCCAACCCAGTCGGTTGCAATCCCCCTTCGGGTGAAATTCGGAATCGAGCCCAGGTCAGTTTGTTGGTCGTACCGGCAGGTGTCTTGACGGTAAAGATCGTCGGATCGATTCCGCCTGTAACCGAAACATTGTCGATCACCTTCTCTAATACTGGATCAAATACCCCATTTCCATCAAAGTCAATCCAGGCACTGACAAAGCCGCTGCCGGTAACGCTGACCGGAATCTGAGCACCCGTTTGATCGAGAGGATTTAAGAATCCGAGAATGTCAGATTTGGTCGTCGTGCCGGTGACTCCAGGCGTCAAGAACACGATGTAATCGGTTGTTCCATCGTTATAGATGCCGACATTGACACCGTCTTCGTCGTCACGATTGAAGATCTCGATCGTATCCAAACTGCCCGCGACAGGTTGCACGACCAAAGATTCACCCGCCGCGTTCATTTCGGCATTAATCTTGGCAACGAGCTTTGTCACGATGATTTCCGGAGTATCGCTTGCCGCGAACCGTACCGGAATATTTCCGACGCCCGGTGCGATGCCTGCAGGCACAAGCTCGAACTGTCTGGCAACACGTCCAATATCGATCGAGATGACATCGCCGGCCGCTGGCGGATTGGTAACCGAGTCGATTCGGATGGTCGTCCCGCCGATTGCAGTTGCATGCACTTGGATATCGAAGATCGCCGACGCACTTGGCGAGGTCGCCACCACGGTCGCAGGCGTATCGTCAAGGCCGCCAGTCAATAGGGCAGAATCATTTTCAGAATCGACGTACTTACCCAGACGTGGCGATGCATTGTTGATGATTGCATGACGGGCCCCATCGTTGACCAATAGCGTGCCATACACATTCAAGCTGCCGGTGAGCTTGGCATCGCCAAAGTCCAATGCCACTTCGGGCAGAATGATGGTGAACTTGGTCGTCCCATCGGCTTGATTGTTTAGCAGCAAATTGCCTGCGTTATCCGCGATCACGCTGTTGTCCAGGATGATCTCGTAGACGCCCGCAGGTTCCCAAAGCGTGGAAAA
Organism: uncultured Rhodopirellula sp.; assembly: GCA_963974855.1. Taxonomy (GTDB): domain Bacteria; phylum Planctomycetota; class Planctomycetia; order Pirellulales; family Pirellulaceae; genus Novipirellula. The sequence continues at coordinate 2,897 of CAXBHV010000906.1, forward strand.
CGGAGTCAGTCGTAATTCGCCCGTGTACTCATTGTAACCGAGCGTAAAGTCAACCCCTTCGACCAACGTCACGTTGTTTCGACGCACGGTCACCGTCGACGAATTGACCGTCGTTGGATTGATTCCAGTGCCTTCGAACGGCGCGTTGATGCCTTGTCCATCGTTCAGCAAGATCGAGAAATTATTAACGATCGGTTGCTTTAGATGCACAACGGTGGCGTTCGGATCCGCATCTTCGCGGTTCGTGTTCAAGAAATCCACTGGGACGGTCAACTCGGCGAATGGTTGATCAAAGTCCGAGCGGTCAACCGCACCGCGATCCTTGAATACGCTGGTGCCACCTCCACCAGGGTTGTTGGACGAGTTGATTCGCAATTGGCCAAACACGTCTCGATCCGGGGAATCGATATTCGAAGCCGCCAAGCCGAGCTTGTTCTTGAAATTGACAAACTCGAATCGATCTTCCAACTGATCGAGAGAACTGTCGAGTGCTACGGAGGTGTCGACCAAGTAATAGTTCTGGTTCGCAGCGTCAACAAACAATGGAGTGCCATTCGCGGCGATTTGTGAATCGGTGCCGGTGGCACCATTGTTCGTGTTGTCTTGGAAATAGTTGGATCGGACCACCACATCGACGTTGTTGATTTGTGGATCCGATATGCCGAGACCAAAACCGGTGATGATATTGTTCATGATCGTTGGGCTGGCATAGCCAACCACTGCAACCCCCGTCCCTGTAGCGGGGCCGTCGCTGACCAACGTATTGTTAACAATACGCCCAAACGGGACAGGCAAACTTGGATTGACTCCGGTTGAACCCGCAAATCGAATTGCCGATGCACCTGTGACGATATTGTTTTGGATCACAACGCCCGGAATCAGCCGCTTTGAATCCGGTTGGGCAAAGTTGATCGTGGAACCTTGATGAGGTAGTCCACCGAGCTG
>CAXBHV010000907.1:0-3837 GCA_963974855.1 uncultured Rhodopirellula sp.
AAAGCCGATGCGCTGACGAGCCAACTGAATGCCGTGCCCTTTGCACCGCGTAGCAGCAAGTCGATCGCCAGCCAGATGCGTTTTGTCGCCAATGTTGCCGAGGATTTGTCGATGCGGCGGCGCAGTGGTAGCGAGCTGCTCGAAGGGGCGCTGCGGAATCCGTTTGCCGTCGATGTGCTCAACGGCATGCTGATCTATCGTAACTGGCTGTATTTGCTGCCCACGCGATTTCCTGCCGGTACCGAGATTAAGTCGGTGGATTCACTGCGTCAAAAGAATTTCCGCTGGCAGCTCTCACACCAAAAGGCACTCGAAAGCTCGACCGAGACCGAGTCGTGGGACCCTTCGTCCACCGCGAGTCTCGAACGTCTCACCGAGATGATGATGTTTCACGACGTGGTAGGGGCTGAGCGTTACACGGGTTTACGTCACGAGGTGCTCTCGTTCTTGGATCTTAGTGATGTGTTGACCACCGAACGTTGTATTTTGATCGGGAAACTGGCACGTCCCGTCACGCAGATCCGTAATCAGGGCGAGCAAGAAGAAAGTATCCATGTTGACGAGACCCTTTCGCTGATTCGGTTGGTGATGCCGATCAGTTCGAAGCGACGATAACCTAAAAAGCGGGCGTCCTATCCGGGCGACCGTCCATCTGTGATGGCAACCATTTACATCGAAAGCGAAGACAACGCGTGATTAAGACAGTTGACCTAACCAAAAAGTATGGCGACGCGTTCGCGATCAAGGGGATCGATTTGGATCTCCAAGCCGGTGACTTGTTCGGGTTTATCGGTCCCAACGGTGCGGGCAAGACGACCACAATGCGGATCATCGCCACCCTGCTTGAACCGACATGGGGCGAGGCCTATGTGTGTGGTCACAGCGTGCACACGCAGCCCAAGGAAATCCGCCGCTTGGTGGGCTATATGCCCGACTTTTTCGGTGTTTATGATGACATGACCGTAGTCGAGTATCTCGAGTTTTTTGCCGCGGCCTACCGTATCAACGGAAAACAGCGTACCGATCGTGTCAATGAAATGCTCGATGTCGTTGACCTCGAATTCAAACGCGATGCCTACGCCAACACGCTTTCGCGTGGCCAGACTCAGCGTCTGGGGCTGGCGCGTACGCTGCTGCACGACCCCCAAGTGTTATTGCTTGACGAGCCGCTTTCGGGGCTTGATCCGCGAGCTCGTATCGAGATGCGGAATCTGCTGCGCAAGCTTGGGGAAATGGGCAAGACGGTGATTGTCAGTAGTCACATTTTGCCAGAGCTGGCCGATGTCTGTAACAAGGTCGGGATCATCGATCGTGGCGAATTGAAACAGAACGCCAAAGTCACCGAAGTCATCAAGATGGTTCGCGAGCATACCGTGCTGGTGATTCAAACGGCGCAGCGCGAGCAGATGGATGACGTCGCAAAATTGTTGCAAGGGCACGAGAAAGTGCAGGGCAGCGAGCCTGGCGATGATGCGATTCGCATCGTACTAAAAGCAGGTGTGGAAGATTACAGCGATCTACCGAAACTGCTAATTGAAAATGGGATCGCACTGAAACGGTTCAGCGAAGAAGAGCTTGATCTCGAGTCCGCGTTCATGGCGCTCACCAAAGGCACCAGCCGCCGCATGTAAACGTTAAACAATTACGACTCGCTTGACGGAAGGTTTTCAAGGTCAATTTTATCTTGAGGTCTCCCGGATGCTTGCTTCATTCTTCTTAGCCAATTGAGGCTAGCGAAACGCAGGGAACCGATTGTTTCAGCCGTCGCGAAAAGCTCGTCCAAGGGTTCGTTCGGTAGGCCTGGAATAAAATCAAACAAGTCGAGGTAGCCCAATTTAGTACTGAGCATCATTAGATGTTCGCGGGCAATGTATTCGGGCGTAATGGCAACTGTTTTCTCAATCCCCGTTTCGGGGTCCAGCTCATTGCTAATCCAACATCCCTCTAGTTTGGATAGCGCTTCATAAAGTGCTTTCACGCTTTCATCGGATCGTTTGAAGATGATATCGACATCTTGCGTGGCTCGCGGGAAGCCGTGGTAGTTGACAGCGTGTCCACCGATGATCACGAACGGAACGTTTGCTGTGGCCATTGTTTCGGCAATGCGTAGCGGCGAATCATCATTCATCGCGCAGACCGCATTCGTGTTTCATCTCCATCTCTAAACGCTTGACATTTGAAGCTCGTCGCTGATGGTGGTTGCGTTTGATAAATGCTTCGACTGCCTTCGGGTTAGATCGCATCGTTGCAATGGCGGCTTGTTGAAGCTGGCGAGACAGAGCTAAGCACTCTTCCGGTGTCAGTGCGTGCATCTGCTTGCGTCGCCAAGCGTTCGCTTTTTCATTTACAGCCGATATGTGTTCGGAAGTGGGGTCGATCATCAGTCAGTTGAGCATTTTTCTGGAAAGGCGTAGGGCTGATTCCCACCGGCCAAGTTGTGAGTGACCGGTGGGAACCGGCCCTAATTCCCGCTAATTTTAAGCAAGTCGATCGTAGAACTCTACGGATTCACTTAATATGGCGGAAAAAACAGCGATTTTGAAATCCAAGCCGTAGCTTTACGACCTTTGCGGCGCGGCTTTGGCTAACCGCATGACAAGATGCTCGAGCAAGAATCGATCGCGTCCATCGGCGCTGTGCGTTCCTTTGAGCCTGAGGTCGGCGTCTAGCAACCATGGCAGCAGTTGTTTGCCGCGGGCGCGACCGAGGCCTCGTAGTTGAGCCTTGGATTGCTGTATGTCCGAGGGCCGGTGGATTCCGGCCGACGCCAACGCGTCTTCGAGTTGCACCGAGCGGCCTTCGCGTTCGCGATGCTCGACCACCGCGGTTGCCATTCCTAACCGTCGCAGTGACCATGCAATTTGTGGCAGCAGTGCGATCGGCCGCTGACCGCCACTCATCAGTTTGTCGAGTTGCAACAGAGCCTCGGCGGCGTTGCCCGTCGCGATCGCTTCGGTGATCTGCCACACGGTTTTGCCTTGCCAACCCGCCACGAGTGGTTCGTCGATCGTTTCGCCCGGAGCTTTGTAGAGCGCGAGTTTGGCAATCTCGGTCTCGATCATCCCAATCTCTTCGCCGAGCATTTCGATCAAGGCATCCGCGGCTTCACCCGACAGCGTTGCGCCGTGCCGCTTGGCGACATAGTTGCACAAAAATTTGCGGCGGTTGGCTGCGGTGATGCCCAGCTTTTTGTCGGTGCTGGCGCTGCAGGCCACTGCCAAATGGTTGCCCGCGATCGCTTTGTACAGTTTGGTGTTCGACGCCAGCGTTGTCATCTCTATGACGAAGCGGTTGGACTCGCCGGGATTGGCGGCGTACTTTTCCAGCTCAGGGCGATGGTTCGAGACGAACTTGTCGGCGTCGCGGATGATGATGGTCCGTTTACCATCGAAATCAAACAGCGATGCGGTTGCCAAATCGTCACGGAGATCCGACCAGCGAACCGATTCGCCATCGAACGAAGTGACATCGCCATCGGAGGACAACGCCGAAATGACCCACGTTCGCAGCGTGGTATCGGGACCAAAGACGGCTGCCACGCTGGGCAATTCCGCCGGTGGCTTCGATAACATTTCAAAGGCGTTTAGAATCGCCATCAGAGACTTTTTAGCGAGTGTTTCGAGTGGGGACTGCCAGGGCTCCAGCCTAAAGACTGTACTTCGCAAACGCCACCGGTGGCAGAAGTTTGCCTGCGACCGGTTTTCAGATGCGACTGGAGATGTGCCGCTCTCTAAATAGGCCGCTCCTCTTGATGACAGGCTGGAAGCCTATCCCACATCCTGACGGGCGAGGCCTAGCTCACTAATTGTACGTCGATTGGCTGCGAGCGGCAGTGTG
>CAXBHV010000908.1:0-3830 GCA_963974855.1 uncultured Rhodopirellula sp.
CGATCGTGATGCACGGACGACTTTACACCATCGTTCGCGATTCACCCGGCACCCGCAAAGACGCCGAAAAGGTGATCTGTCTGGATGCCATCAGCGGCAAATTGATCTGGGAAAACATTTACAACGTGTTTCTCTCGGACGTTCCCGCCGAACGTGTGGGATGGTCCAACGTTTGTGGTGATCCCGAGACCAACCAAGTTTATGCGCTCGGTGCGTGTTGTTTGCTGCAGTGCATTGATGGCGAAACCGGAAAAACGTTGTGGGATCGTTCACTGAGCGAAGAGTACGGAATGCTAAGCACGTATGGCGGACGGACAAACTCGCCCGTCGTGTTTGAAAATCTCGTCATCATCAGCGGTGTCACGACCGGTTGGGACGAGACCGCTCGTCCGGCTCACCGATTCATGGCGTTTGATAAGACAACGGGCGAACTGGTTTGGATCACAAGCACGCGTCCGTTGCCCGAAGATACAACCTACAGCACTCCAACCATCGCCGTGATCAATGGACAACAAGTTTTGGTGACGGGCTCTGGTGACGGGACGATCCATGCGATCCAACCTCGTACGGGCAAGGTGCTTGGCACGAGGAATTGTCGCGTCGCGGGATCAACACCAGCGTCACAGTCGATAACCAAGGCAAAGTTTACGCCGCCCATGGCGAAGAAAACCCCGAAGGAACGGCAATGGGCGCGGTCGTCCGCATCGATGGCGAGTTTGCATCGCTCGATTCAGCGTCGGCCGAACAGTGGCGAACCGAAGAATTGACCGTGGGAAAAAGCTCACCGCTGAAAGTCAACAACCGACTTTACGTGGTCGAAGATTCCTCGCGACTGCATGTGCTGAACGCAGAAACGGGCGAAGAAATTGGCAAGCCACTGAAGCTTGGCACCGCGATGCGAGGAACTTTGCTGTACGCCGACGGAAAAATTTATGCCTGCACCGCGACGGGCTACTTTTATGTGCTGGAGCCCAGCGAAGATGGCGTCGAAACGCTGTTCAAAGTTCGCTTGCCAAGCGGGCACGACGTGGGCGGATCGCCGATCGTCTCGCATGGGCGGATTTATTTACCCACCACCGGCGGCCTGTTCTGTCTCGGGTCCGAGGACGTGAAACCAACCATGGGCCCGGTGGAACCTACTGCGACGGAACGCCCTGTCAGCGAAAACACTCAAGTCGCCCAGTTGCAGTTGATCCCCGCCGAAGCGATCGTTCGCCAAGGCAGCGAATTACCGCTGCAATTGGTCGCCTTCAATTCGCTCGGCCAACGACTCGATTCCTTGCCGACCGACTTGACGTTCGAAGTGGCAGGGGACGGCGGCACGGTCGACGCAAAGGGCGTTTTCCATTCCTCTGCAGCGAATGCACACCAAGCCGCGATCGTGACCGTGCACAGCGGCTCGATCTCGCAGCAAGCTCGCCTGCGTGTGATCCCTGATTTGCCATGGACGTTCGATTTCTCTTCGGGCGAAGTCCCGGTGACTTGGATCGGAGCCCGTTATCGTCACGAAGCTCGCGTGATTGACGGGAATCCTGCGATGGTAAAGATCACGACGATCCCCAAAGGAACCCGCAGCCAAACTTGGATGGGGCCCGCAGATTTGAGCGACTACACCGTCACGGCGGATGTCAAAGCTGCTGCGGGAACATCGAAACTTCCCGATATCGGACTGATCAACGGACGCTACACGCTCGATTTGATGGGCGAGTCGCAACAACTACAGATTCGCACCTGGACTGCTCAACTTCGCATGGCAAAGAGCATTCCGCTACAGTGGAGTGCGGACACTTGGTACACGATCAAGGTGCAAACCAAAGTAGTAAATGGCGAAGCGATCGTTCAAGGCAAAGTGTGGCCGCGGGATCAAGCTGAACCGAGCGAGTGGACTTTGACGGCGACCGATGAAGCGCCGAACCATCAAGGCAGCCCGGGCTTGTTTGGCAACGCAACTAACGCCGAAATCTTTATCGACAACGTCACGGTTGTCAAAAATAGCGATTGATGATAATCGCGTGTGATCACCTGTTTTTACATGCAGGTCGCGTGGTGTCCCCCCGGGAAACGCTGTGAAGCATTTCGTAGCGGAACTCGTCAACGGCTTGTTGATTTAGTGAGCCGTGACGCGTCAGCGGCCGGGTCCCGCGCACTACCCGGTGCCTTACGGCCCACGGCTCACCATTGCGATTTGCATTTGGATTAAATCAACAAGCCGTCAAGAGTTTCGGAGGGCATCCACCATGGAACGAAAGTCTTGACGACTTCCGCTACGCTAAATTAGCGTGGACGGAGCACTGGCAGCGTTGCGATTGCGCTGCACGGCCAGCCGGTTTGTTTATTGCCAGTACTTGTTGAGCAAGTATTGATTGTCCTTGCCGTGCTGCAACCATTCGTCGTACTCCGCTCGAGAGCGGAAAGGTGGAATGTGATGCGGCTCGAGTTTCTCGGACGTTTTCACGAGCGGCGCACGGCAGGTGCGATCGATAAATACCGCAAGCCAGGAACAGCGGTTTGTTGAGTTTCAGCAGCACATAATCCACGCTCTTGAAGTCTCCCATCTGTTCATCGGAAACATCCAGCGCCGACCAGTCGAACATCCAATACATTTGATCGAACGCTGGCATGTTCATCGTATCTGGCATTGGGTTATCCGCCGTCGCGAGCGTGGATTTGGCAAAATCTGGAAAGGCTTCGTCAGGCATATTTTGTTGCTGCGACGGCCAATATTCGTCCCAGCATTCGGGATCGACCATGTGATAGTGGAAGATCTTGCCCGCACCGCAACTGAAATAGCCGTGCGGCGAAAATAGGATCCAATTGTTCGGTGGTTCGGAATCGCCTCGCGCCAGTCCTGGTAGTTGGATTAAACGCCGGACGTGTAGGGGGCCAAGCCGGTCATGATTGCCGTACGAGACGGGTTGCAGCCAGGACTCGGGCAATTGGCGTTTGTGAAGCAGACAGAACGCTTCATAAATCGAGTGAAGTTTGGTGTCACCGCCTGAGGATGGCCTTTCAGCGGTTCGATCCAATCGTTCAGGTCATCCACCGAAACGAAAAGAACATTGGGGCGCTGCTCCTGCCCAAAGGTTGACGCAAACGTGGGCAACACGAATAAGCAAGTCAACACCAGCCGAAGTGTATTTTCCACGAGCCTGCTTTTCTTCAATGTGCTAACCATGATTCATTGTTCATTAAGTCGCTGTGGATATAGCAAGACGTTGGACAGGACATCACTTCGCGTGTTGTGGTTGACTGGCGTTGGTCATTTTAAGCCATGACTCCAGCTCTGATCGAAGTTGCTCGGCCCTTTCCGGCATTTCGTCAGCGAGATTTCGCGCCTCGCTGATATCGTTTTCTAGGTCATAGAGTTCAATCGAGCCATCGTCATAATACTTGATTAGTTTGTAGTCACCTGAGCGAACTGCACTTCCCAACCGATTCTGTTTGTGAAAGGCGTAATTGGGATAGTGAAAATAGATCGATTCGCGTTTCAATTCTGATTTATTCTCAAGCAACGGCAACAGCGAGATTCCATCGGGTGTATTGGATGGATCCGCCTTCAGATTCGTAGCGTCAAGAATCGTTGCATGAATGTCCATGGTAATCGCCGGCGTCGAAGTTCGCGTGCCCGCGCTGACGTGACCGGGCCAGCGAACGATCATCGGCACTCGAATACCGCCTTCATACAGGTAACCTTTCTCCGCCCGAAGTGGCTGAACGTTGGCACCGAACGGTCCGTTGTCCGATGTAAAAATCACCAGGGTGTCCTTGCCCAGGCCCTGCTGGTCGATTGCATCGATTAGCTTGCCGATCGATGTGTCCATGCCCTCGAT
>CAXBHV010000909.1:0-3828 GCA_963974855.1 uncultured Rhodopirellula sp.
CGATGCATGATGCCGAAAATAACGTCGTGGGGACGTTTGGTATCTCGCGTGACATCACCGACATGAAAGAAGCGAACGAGGCATTGATGCTGGCCAAAGAAGCCGCTGAATCTGCCAGTCGTGCGAAAAGCGAGTTCGTTGCCAACCTCAGCCACGAAATTCGCACCCCGATGAATGCGGTAATCGGGATGTCGGAACTGTTGCTGGGAAGCCGTTTGGATGCGGCTCAAAGTGATCAAGTCCGCACGATTTTAGAATCGGGAGAAGCCTTGCTCGACTTGCTAAATGAGATTCTGGATTTTTCGCGAATTGAATCGGGGCGTGTCGAGCTTGACCCCATGCCCCACGATCTGCGTGAGAGCGTGGCGGGCATCATGAAAGCACTTGCCGTGCGTGCCCACGGAAAAGGGATTGAATTGGCGTACGATGTCGGTGCGGATGTTCCGCAAGTCGTCGTGGCCGATTTCAGTCGCTTGCGTCAGGTGCTGGTAAATTTGGTTGGCAATGCGATCAAGTTTACTGAGCAAGGAGAAGTGGTGTTGAAAGTCGAACCTTTGAGCCTCAGCAGCGATCAGGTCACGCTCCGTTTCTCAGTACGCGACACGGGAATTGGAATTCCCGAAGAAAAACGTGAGGTCATTTTCGAACAGTTTGAACAAGTCGATCGCTCAACCACTCGGCGATTCGGCGGCACCGGACTTGGGCTCGCGATCACGTTGCGTATTGTCAAAATGATGGGAGGAAAAATCGACGTTGAAAGCGAACTCGACGTCGGCAGCACGTTCGCGTTTACCGTGACGGTGCCGATCGGCGAGCCGCCAGAGCAACCGGAAAACACGGGGCTTTCGTCCGTCGAGGGACTCCGCGTGTTGATCGTTGACGACAATGCCACGAATCGCCAGATCCTGCTGGACATCGCCACGAACTGGGGCATGCAACCGGTTGTTGCTGCGGGCGTTTCCGATGCACTTACCGAGCTCCAGCGTGCGGTTCAGGCAAACAATCAAATCGAACTCGTTTTAACTGATGTGAATATGCCGGAACGTGATGGATTTGATTTGGCGACAGCAATCCGCAACGATCCTGCGTTATCGCAAACCCCCATCATCATGCTGACTTCGGGAATGCGTGAGAACGACTTGGCACGCGTTGCTGAATTGAAGGTGCAGTCGCACTTGATGAAACCGATTCGCCAATCCACTCTGCTCGACGCGATTGCGGCGACGTGTCGTGAAGAGTCTGCCGTCACAGTGGATGATGATACACCGGTCGACGCAGAACCAGGCTTACGTCCATTGATGATCTTGTTGGCAGAGGACAGCCTCGTCAATCAAAAATTGGCGACCTACATGCTGACCGGGCAAGGTCACACGGTGACGATTGCAGACAACGGGCGCATGGCGGTGGAGCAATTTACCAGCAAAGTATTCGACATAATTCTGATGGATCTAGAGATGCCCGACATGGATGGATTGGAAGCCACACGAGAAATTCGGCGACTTGAGCAAAGCACGTCTTCTCACATTCCGATCGTCGCAATGACCGCGCATGCGATGGAAACCGACCAGCAACGTTGTCTTGATGCGGGGATGGATGCCTACATTGCCAAACCCATACGTCAAGCGATCGTGCTGCGAACCCTCGCCGACTTAGTTGCCCATTAAACTGCCAGCACTCCCCCTGAACCTCAACGACTAAAAGATAGCACTGATGAATCACCAACGATTGCTCATCCATCCTCGCGATGAAATCATGCAAACCATGACTCGCATTTATGGTTACCGCATGACCACGACTTCTGGCGGCAATTTGTCGATTCGCAATGCGGAAGGGGATATTTGGATCTCGCCCGCGCGCGTCGACAAAGGCAACCTGACACGTCGAGACATCGTTTGCGTTCGCGCAGATGGCGAAGTTGACGGCCCGCATCCGCCATCGTCAGAGTTCCCTTTTCACAAAGCGATCTACAAAGCTCGACCCGATATCCGAGCAATCGTCCATGCTCACCCCGTTGCTTTGGTCGCATTTAGTATTTGCCAATCGGTTCCCAACACAAAGTTGTTTCATCAAACGTTTTCGGTGAGCGGCAAGGTTGGCTTTGCACCCTATGCGTGTCCGGGAAGTGAGCAGCTTGGCAAAAGCATTGCCGACACGTTTGCTCAAGGTTGCGATAGCGTCATTTTGGAGAATCATGGCGTCGTGGTCGGCGGTGAATCGCTTGCCGAGGCGTTCAAGCGATTCGAGGCCTTTGAATTCGCGGGCAAAACGCTGATCAAAGCCAACCAACTTGGTGATGTTAAATATCTTGATGAAGCTCAATTGCAACAGGCCGCCGACCGCGGTGTAGACCTGGAGACGTTTGAACCCTCCGATGCAACTGAACAGGAATGTGAACTTCGCCGCCAACTTTGCGAGTTCATGCGGCGTGGTTGTCGGCAACGATTGCTGATCAGCACCGAGGGAAGTTTTTCAGCTCGGCTTGACGACGATTCGTTTCTGATCACGCCGACGCAAGCGGATCGCGAGCTGCTGCGAAACGATGATTTGGTGTTGATCCGGGGCGGCAAACGCGAAACCGGAAAGAAAGCGAGTCGTGCGGTGCTTGCGCATCAAGCGATTTACGAAAAACACCCCGATGTTAAGTCGATTGTGTTCGCGCATCCGGTCAATGCGACCGCCTTCAGCGTCACGGATGTAAAGTTCGACACGCGAACGATTCCAGAAAGCTACGTCTTTTTGCTTGATGTCGAACGAGTGCCGTATGGGGTGCAGTACAAGAACGACGGCAGTATCGCTGGATATGTTTCGCCCAAATCCCCTGCCGCGATTCTCGAGAACGATGGCGTGCTTGTGACGGGAAATAGTGTCTTAGACACTTTTGATCGGCTGGAGGTTTTAGAGTCCACCGCCGAAGCGGTAATCAATGCAGGTGCGATCGGGGAGGTGTCCGTGATGCCTGCTCCGGTGATCGCAGAATTGCGATCCGCATTCAATTTATAAGAGTCGCCATTTATCCGAGTACCCGTTTAACAGAGTCACTGAAACCTAGGCTTGCCGCCTAGGTGGACTTCGGCCTAAGCCACTAATAAATCAAATTTTTGCATCATGACCCAACTGGACTACGATCCTCGCTATCCCGGTATCGACGACTTGCGAAACCTCGCGCGCAAACGGATTCCTCGTTTCGCGTTTGAGTATCTCGATGGCGGCTGTAACGAGGACGTCAACATGCATCGCAATACTGCTGAAATTCGCGATGTCGAGCTGATACCGCAATACTTGTCCGAGCACATCAAGTCGGACATGAGCACGGAATTGTTTGGTCACACGTACGACGCGCCGTTTGGCATTTCGCCGATCGGATTGCAAGGATTGATGTGGCCTCGGACGCCCGAGATTCTGGCCGAGGCGGCGTTCAAACATAACATTCCGTTTTGTTTGAGCACGGTTTCGACTAGCAGTATTGAAACCATTGCCAAGATTACCGAAGGCCGTGCTTGGTTTCAGTTGTATCACCCAACCGAAGACAAAGTTCGCGACGACATCATCCGCCGCGCCAAAGAGGCCGAGTTGCCCGTGCTGGTGATTTTGGCCGATGTGCCGACGTTTGGTTATCGTCCTCGAGACATTCGCAACGGTTTGGCCATGCCCCCGAGCATGTCGCTTCGCAACATCTTGCAGATTTTTGGTCGACCGAGTTGGGCGATTAATACGTTGATCAATGGCCAGCCCGAGTTCGAGACGCTGAAACCGTACATGCCCAAGGGCTTGAATCTAAAGCAGCTTGGCCAGTTCATGGACAAAACGTTTTCGGGACGTTTGAACGAG
>CAXBHV010000910.1:0-3823 GCA_963974855.1 uncultured Rhodopirellula sp.
ATTGTTACGGTTAATCTAATCGTGCCGATGGTGCCAATTTTATCAATGGTAACCTCGGGCGGCTGCCAAATTGGCGGTGCCGGCTGGCTGGGGGAGGCCAAACCGCACTTTGCGATGCTTAAATTGCAAATGTCCTGCAACAAGCAAATTCTAGCGGGGGGGCCTAGTTCGCTAGAACCGCTGCAATCGTGATGGAAATCGTGACGGGTTGATGAAAATGCTAGGAAATCAAATTCTTAATGGAGACAATTTGGCCAAGCTTCCTATGATTGGGACGAACTAACGCAAAGGTGAGAAAACACTGAACTCTGGGTACGAAATGTGCGTAAAGGCGGGATGAACCACTCAATGACAATTATTTTGTCGTTGATACGGTCGTTATCCGGTCCACATAGGTGTATCTTGTGCCCCCGTACAAAATTCCGCCCGTGCAGAAAGTTCAGCTAGGAAGGCCACGTGGCCGGAAAGCGGCAAGGACAGGCGACATTTCAAATGAATCGGGTTTGACGCATTCATGTTATGTCAGCTGACGGATTGCGGGAGATAGCAGCAGTCATGTTTAGCGAGTTCGGTGTTCAGCAAATACGGTGCTTCCGATTTTTGGAAGTATCGATCCTATAGAGCGAGGTTACTACGATGCCACGAAAAGACGCGTTATTAAAGCTCCGAGAAAACCTGGTCCGTCGCCGCGACGCCCTGAGTCGCGCATTGGCAGGCGACCTCAGCTTGTTGCAAGAGCTTCATCAACAAAAGACCGGTGATGTGCTCGATGCGGCAGCCGACACGATGCAAGATGAGCTGAATAGCCAATTGCTTGAGGTCGAGAGTCGCGAACTCAGTGCGATCGAAGAAGCGATCGTGCGGATGGAACAAGGCCAATACGGTGACTGTGTGGATTGTGGGAAACCGATCCCGCTGACCCGTCTTCGCGCCATCCCTTATGCAACTGATTGTATCGGTTGTCGCCGTAAATCCGAAATGTCCAGCGGGACCACGGGTGCGGTCAGTTGGAACCGGGTCTTCGAGGATGCCGAAGTCGACTCGGTCTAGAGCGACAAAATTGCTCCACGGTGATTGAAATTAATCCGGCCGTAGCGGTCGTGACAATTTGATTACCGGATTTGTGGATTGTAACCTAAGACGGCTGGACGAATGTTCGGCCGTTTTTTAATGCGCCGAGAGTACTAGTTCTGACGTATGAAGCGCACAGGGATGCCAGCAAATGAAGTAACAAAGCTCGCCGCCTCCGTGAGTCGATGCATACAATCACGTCAGCACCTCTCCATGCGATGACGCTCACTAATCATCGGCCCTCCCAATCCTTGACGACGTTATGATTCCAAGCTCCCTTCAATCTGCGGCGACGGTTGGTCACCAAACCGTCGCCGATCGTCGTTCGCGTCTCGCCGCACTGTGTGGGCGAGTGCTGCAGAAACGCGCGTCCTTGGCAACAAGCGTCGTATGTGCTTTGGCGATGGGGATCACTTCCAATGGGGTCGCGCAAAACCCCACCATCATTAAACGGTCGGTTGATTTCAGCCCCAAGCCGCCGTCGTACACCGTGACCGACAACGTGTCCAAACAAGACCGCTATTCGAATGCGGATTCTGGGTACCAAAATGAACCCGCGCAACAGGAAGGACGCTCGGTAAGTGTCCGTCGCCCTTCGTTGGAAGAAACAACACAGCCCCTGATCGAAGATCAACGCGAGCGACTGTTCGATGAGTTGGCTGAAGAGTTCAGCATGTTCGATCGCTTGGGCAACTTAGTGCGACGAGTGTCCACCTTGGTCAAACCGAGCGTGATTCACATCGAAGCGCACAAGACCGAGAAGAACGAATCGTTCGACGAGGCGGGTGCCGGTGTTGTCTTGCGAATCAATAACGAAACGTGGGTCATGACAAATCGCCACGTGATTATCAGTGCCAGCCCGAAGCAAATTCTGTTGCGGACCAGCGATGGTCGTGAGTTTCATCCGGTAAAGGTGTTGTCGGACCCGAGCACCGATGTGGCAGTCATGAAAATCAGCGGCATCGACCTGCCTGCAGCACGGTTGGGTGATAGCGACGCGACCGAAATTGGTGATTTTGTGATCGCCATCGGTAGCCCTTTTGGGTTGAGCCACTCGGTTACCTTTGGCATTTTGAGTGCCAAGGGACGACGTGACTTGTCGCTCGGCGAGCAACGAATTGATCTTCAAGATTTTTTCCAGACCGATGCGGCAATCAATCCGGGCAACAGCGGTGGCCCGCTATTGAACCTGCGTGGCGAAGTGGTGGCGCTGAACACCGCGATCGCAAGCAGCAGCGGCGGAAGTGAAGGCATCGGGTTCGCAATCCCGATGAATATGGCGTTTAAGGTCGCTGACCAATTGGTTCGCAACGGACATCTCCGTCGCGGTTACTTGGGCGTCACGCTGGATCCCGATTTCACGGTCGCGGATCTTGCCGCGGCCGGTTACCGGGAAAAGGGAGGCGCGTTAGTTAAGAACGTGCGTCCCGGATCGCCCGCAGAGCTTGCACATCTGCAACGCGGGGACATCATCGTCGAATTTGACGGCAGCCCAGTTGATAACGATGACCACTTGGTCGCTCGAGTGGGTTTGACCCCAATCGGCGATAATATCCCGATGATCATTTACCGCGACGGCAAGCGATACCGAACCGCGGTGACGTTGACGGATATGAATTAGGGCGGCGGATTACCGCTTCTTCTTCAGGTCCGGACGGCGACGTTTGTTGGGTCGCTCGATCGGTTCTTGGGGTTTGTTGACCTGGTTGCGAATTCGATCAGCCAGCGTCAACGGCTTGTCCTTCTTCTCGGTCGGAGAAGCGGTCCCATCGACGACGCTTAAATCAAAGTGCTTTTTGGCCGGCAGCGTTTTCTTGACTAAGATCCGCTCGCAAATGCCCCAAAGGCTACTGGTGATAAAGTAGATACAGAGTCCTGCGGGAACGCGAAAGAAAAACAATCCCATCATCAGCGTCATGATGTTCATCATTTTCTGTGTCATCGCAGTTTGCTCATCCGTTGCAGGCGGCATGAACAATTTTTGTTGCAACAAGAACAGTCCAACAACGAAGACGGGCAGAATGTTGAAGTAGGGACCGAGCCAGCCGGTACCGCGGCCCGCCAAATAATCCCACATCCAATCGCCCCAATAGGTCGCCATGTCGGGCCCGGCCAAGTTGGACGCCCAGCTTGTCGCGGACGACACTGCTTTTTGACGGAGTTCGATGTCGACCGAAAGTGCTCGATACAGCCCGATGAAAATCGGCAATTGCAAGAACATCGGCAAGCAACCTGCCATCGGATTGAAACCGACCCGGGCCTGCAATTCGCGTTGGGCCTTGAGCCGACCTTCCATGTCGTCTTTGTATTTTTCCGAGATCTTCTTCAGTTCAGGTGCAAGTTCCTGCATCCGTTGAGCATTAATGGCGGCTTTGCGGCTGAGCGGAAACATCAATCCACGCACCAGCACGGTCAACAAAATGATTGCGATTGCGTAGTTGCCAATGACCCCACCGATGACGTGCAATAGTCCAGCCAACAGACGAGCGAATGGCGAAAACCAGCCATAATAAATCGTGTCGCCTAACCCATACTTCTCAACTAAGTCAGGGTCTTTGGGCCCGGCAAAGAAACGCAACGTTTGCGTTAGCGATTCGCCTGGTTTGACGGTGCTAATGTTGCTGGTCAGATAGAACGAAGTGTTCACGGCGCGTTCTTGGTGCCGTGGGATTTCGTCCGCGTCCGCGATGATCCCGGCCGAGACCCGTTGCAAGTCGGTGAACGCATTCTTGCCCGCTTCGGGAAGATAGGC
>CAXBHV010000911.1:0-3822 GCA_963974855.1 uncultured Rhodopirellula sp.
CAGCGCGTCGATCCCGGCATCGCGGTTAGCCGCTTGGCCCCCAGCCGGTCCGATTGGGACGGTCCATAATGGAACGCCCCATGTCTTCAGCGTCTGAGCGATCCGTTCGGCCCCGGCACCATCGATCGGCGCGGTTTGGGCGCCATCGCCCATCAATACGACTCCGGCCAGCGGTTGCCCTTGAGCCGCCGCGATCGCCGCAGTCGCTGCGAATGCCAAGTCCGTCAAATCGCCCTCAGGCGTGCGGTCGTCCAGTGCGGTCGGAAGTGCGTTGTCCAATTCTGTCGCTGTTTTGTCGTATCCGAGCAAACGGACGCTCATCGATTCATCCAGCGATGCAACGCCATCGGCAAGTTCGCGCCACGCTTGTTGTTGATGCGTCCAGCGATCGGCACGATCGTCATCGGGAAAAGTCATGCTCCGCGACGTGTCCACCGCAACCACCAACGTCGCTTCGGCAGGACGTGTATCGGTCTGGACAAATCCAGGCCGAAAAATAGCCAACATCAAAATGAACGCGGCAACAAAGCGAAGCCCAATCAACCAACGACGCTGTTTCGGATTGTCCGTTGGCGGTGTCACCAATACCAAAACAGCAACGACCAGCAGCGAAACCAAAATGGCAACGACAACAGAGTCATAAATCGGCTCGATCAAAAACGAACTCACGCGGTGGCCCCCGCAGCGGTGGACGCCTGCTTGATCGAAGTTCGGCCACTATCGCGTTTACGATAGAATCGATTCCCCAAGATCTGTTCCAGCAAAAACACGACTAATGCTAATAGCATCGCCGGTGAATGCAGCGAGACACGTTGACTGTCTTGGTCGCCACGCAAATCGATCTCTTCGCGGTCGGTAACTAATTGAACATGGTCACTTCCCAGCGCGTTAAGAAGAGATTCGGAATCAACGCGAGCGAGCCGGGTGGCGGTATCGGCAATGTTCACTGAAAAACCGGTATGCAGTCCTGGCCCGCGTACCCAATACGTTCCCGGAGCGTTGATGTTGGTGACCGTGAATTGTTGGCTGTCGACATCGACGTCGATCGGAATCGAACTGGTGTCCCCCGGCGGATACAGTTGGTAACGACGCGTCAATCGCTCGCCGGCGGGTTTTGCCGCTGTGGTCTGCGAATCGGCATCGTTAGTTGGGGGCGATGCCATTTCGACTCGACCAACGGACGCCGCAACCGATGCATCCGACGAAGCAAGGTTGATGGTGTGAGGTTGACCGACCAACGTATCACGCAATCCCGCCGAACGCTCCGTCAAGTAATCGGCGAGCTCGCGAACTAACAAGAAAGCAGGCCATGCGTCCGTACCGCTGAACAGTTCGTTCCAGCGGCGAGTTGCATTGGCCAGTGCAGGCAGCGGCGTCGTCATCAACACAACGCGGCCGGGCATATCGGCGTCGTCGTTCGCCACCTCGACAATCGCAGCGTGCTCGGTACCGGCGAACTGGGCCAATCGACGGAGTTTCACTTTGTCTTGAGTTCGCGTTTCGACTTGCCAATATTGGGCAATGCGAAATTGGTTCCATGGCACCCCGCCGGCAATGTTACTGAGCGGAGCGAGCAGCGGATGCGACTGATTCAGCGGTTGCAAAAACGTCCCCGGCTCGGGCACGCGCCAACGGCGGACGAGTCTCGGCCATGTTGCAGATGCTTCGGATGTTGTCTCGGCAGCCGGACCGAGCGCGACAAAGACGCCGCCGCCACGTTGAATGTATTGAGCCAGTTGAGGATCCTGGAGCGCCCGATTAGGCGGGTCCAATAACATCACGGCATCAAAATCAGCCAGTCGGACGACGGCGAAATCTTGATAGCGAATCGATTCGACGCGGTATTCCGCGTTCGGGTCATCGATCATCAGCGGCGCGGTGATCGATTGGCCCAGCACGCGAGCTTCTTCGTCACTGTCGCTGACGATCAGGACGGGCGACGACGGCAACACTTCGATCGAAAAATAGCGAACGTTATCCAACGCGATCGAATCGTCACCGACCAAACGGATTTGCCCGTGGTGCGTACCTACTTGCATCGGCGGCACGGCCAATAAAACCTCGGCCGTCCCGCTGCCACTGAGACGCACGTTCGTACGATCCACACTTCGCAGCTCTGGCCGCTGGATCTTGCCATCGCGGATGACGGGCAATGCAGGATCTGTGTCGTACATTTCCAATTCAGCCGTAATCGATTGGCTCTTTTCGTTCACGTTGCCCGCGATCCCAACGCGGGCCGAAACCGACACCGACGTCGCGGCGGGCGGCGTCAGATCAGAAACTTGCAGCGACGAAACGAATCGATTCGTACCTGCAAAATCTCCGAGATCGACCAGCGTTAGATTGACGACGGGTTCCGTTTCCAGCAATTGCTGAGTGCTTGCGTCGTCGATCGCATCCTGCCAACTCGACTCACTGAGGTCACTAATCACGATCACAGCACGCGCAGTGAGATCGCTCGATTGAACCAAGCTAATCGCCGCGGCGATGCGGCTCGTGATCGGCTGAGACACCGCCTGCGGTTCGATTTGTTCGATTTGCGATAACGCGCTCGCACTGTCCAATGCAAACGTCGCCGGGCTCGGCGAGCGATCGATTACTGCAATCCGGCTGCTGCGTGGCACGCGTGTTACAATCCATTCGGCCAGCGACTCAATCCGCTGCATTCGATCGTCACCACTGGTTTGCCAGCTCGATGTCGCTGAATTGTCGATGACAATCGCAATCGCCACCGGCGATGCGGAATCGGTTGCCGGTCGGGGACCGGTTGCATAAGTCACGCCGCCCCAAATGATCGCCGACAACAATGCCAGCACCGCAATGCCGGTCAACGCGTAACGCAGCGGAGGTGAAAAGCCACGCGCGATCGCGATTCCCGCCAATACCAACATACCTAAGCCTGCGGCGGCCACCAAGCCGATCGTCACCCACGTCAGTGAGAGCGATTGATGGATCACCGGCCTGGCAAACGCGAATGCCACTGCGGCGATCGCCGCGATCCGTAATGCCAACAGCCACCAACGACGGATTTTCAGTCGGCTGCGGTTCGTCTCGTATCGCTGAGTCAAAAATCGTAGCGAAGGGAACACGACCTTCTTGGGCTCACGCCGCGACAGAAAATGCAGCACGATCGGCACGGCGGCTGCCGCGAGACCAAGCATCAGAGTTGCATTTAAGAATGTCACGAGATTGTTTTACCGTTTCACGTTAGGATCGAGCGGGAGTTAAGCAGGTAGGCAGGAATAACTGGGAAAATCCTATTAGCCGTTTGGGCGCTAGCCCCGGTTGAACGTGGGAACCGTGGCTAGCAGCTCGTTGATTTAATCGAAATGTAAGTCGCATAAGTGAGCCGCGGGCCGTAAGGCACCGGGTAAAGCGTGGCACCCGGCCGCTCACGCGTCACGGCTCACTAAATCAACAAGCCGCTAGTGGCCAAACGGCTAACAAAACGAAAGACTCCTGACTACCTTCTTAACTGTTGTATATTGAAGCGTTGACAGAGCGTAGGGCCGGTTCTCACCGGCCGACTCCACCGAGCCTTATGAACAGCCGGTGGGAACCGGCCCTACTTGTATCTGGACACCTTTTCCGCTCGTTCCTTACTTGGACTTTTGACGCTGCATCAAATATTCCGTCAACGCTTTGTCAAACGGCATGCTGGTGTCCAACGGCACATAGTCAATTCGCAAATTGGCACATCGCTCGCGATAGTTGTCGCGGAACTCATTCAGTTGCGCCAAATAATCTTCGCGAAATCCCGTCGCGTCCACCGTGATCGTCTCGTTGGTCTCGCTGTCCTCGAACTGGACCGGCCCGTCGTAG
>CAXBHV010000912.1:0-3821 GCA_963974855.1 uncultured Rhodopirellula sp.
GCTCGCATCCCATGATCTTGGGCCAGGGCAACCGCCGAACCCAAGCCCCACAATGCTCGCCCGTGTGAGTCCTCCGAACCCACGCCTTCCAGCCAGCGTCGATCGAAGGACATGAAATTGCGGAACCGGCTCTCTTCGGGATTGAAAGCATGATGCAGAAAGCTCAAATAGGTCCGCCCCAGATTTAGCATCTCACAGTCTTGGGTCAATTCATATGACTGCAATGCGACCACGAGCGCCCGAGCGTTGTCGTCGGTACAGTAGCCGTGGTTGCGATCTGGGATCGTGTATCGTGCGTGTTGCAAAATTCCCACGTTGTCGGTCATCGCTCGCAAGGCAGAGTAATTGACTTCCGGGACAGCATGCAGCGGTGAAATTGAATCGTGGTGATAATATCGCTGGCGCTGTGTTGCGATCGACGGCTCATGTGTCACTGCGTCGAAAAGGTCCAAGTAAGACCGAGCGACTTCGGACCAAATCGCCTTACGACTGTACAGGTACGCTCGTTTGCGAATCGCTTGCGTTTCCTGTTCGTTGTCGAGTAACCACGCTACCTCACGAGCGATCGCATCGGAATCGCGAAACGGAACTAATCGACCGCGATCGCCGCTCAGGAGTTCTTTGGCGTAAACATAGGGTGTCGCAACGACCGGCTTGCCGGCTCCCATTGCGTAGGCCAGTGTACCCGACGCGATTTGTTGTTCCGCCAAGGATGGCGTGACGTAGATATCCGCCGCCATCAGGAATTTGCATAGTTCGTCGAGATCGACATATCGATTGATGAACATGATGTTGTCTAACACCCGCAGGTCTTCGGCCAAGTGTTGTAATTGATGCCGATACTCTTCGCCTCGATCTCGTAGCACATGCGGATGCGTCGCCCCCAGGACGACGTAGACCAAATCGGGATACTGATTCACCAGTTTCGGCAACGCACGAATGACACTTTCAATCCCCTTGCCTGGCGAAAGCAGTCCAAACGTCAGCAACACTGTTCGACCCTCGACTCCGAAGTGATCCTTGTAGAAACTTGGATCGACAAAGGGTAGATCCGGAATCCCGTGCGGAATGTGACGGACTTTGTCCTCGCTGAGATCGTAGACATCACAAAGAATTTCCACCGCCCGCTCGCTCATGACAACGATCCGATCGGAGTGCTTGATTATGCCGTCGGTGATTTTTCGCATTTGCGATGAAGGTTCCGCCAAGACCGTGTGCAGAGTGGTTACGACCGGCATCCGTACGTTACTCAGCAGCCCCAGCAATTGCTCACCGCAATCGCCACCAAAGATGCCATATTCATGCTGCACCAACATGACCTCGCAGTTGCGGATGTTGGCAAAGTCAGCGGCAAGTCGGTAGTCGACCGGCTGTTGCTGCCGGACCTCGAATCGCACTTTCGCCGGATAACTGTACCCATCCGCACGGTCATTGATTGCAAGGATGTGACAGTGATGACCAACACCGCTTTCCGCTTCAATTGCATTGCAAAGGTCTTGCGTAAACGTTGCAATCCCGCACTGCCGAGGCGGGTAAGTTCCCATGCAAGCAATACGACGTTCTTCGGCGGCTTCGTGATTTTGCATATCGGCACCTGATTGAGCGTTGGACGCTCGAATGAGCAAAGCAAACTAGGCAACGCAAACGCGGTGCCAATCCAGTTCGCTCCGAGGCGGCTGGCACCACGTTTGCATCTCGTCCGTCTTCTCTGAACTCAATTCGCTGAGCAGAATTAGGGAACGATCGAGGGCATACATATTGCTCCCGGCAGAATCGGTGTGGTTGGATGTGGCGGCTTTGGCCAATTCGCGATGCAACAGTACGCTTCGATACCAGGCGTGCAATTGGTCGCGGTGACCGATGCGAACACAATCGCTGTCGAATAAGCAATGAACTCGTTTACGATTTTTGAGGTAGGCAATGAACGATAGCGGGCTCGTCGCCTCGTCCATTGCTGCCAACGTTAATTTCAAAACTGGACGGTGCACTACGGCTTTTTGAACAAGTCCAAGAACCGGTCTTCGTAGACCTCGAACACGCCCAACCGATCCAGTTCACTTTTGAGCTCAAACGCACGACTGCGATCGCCCTTGGCGATCTCGAATAGCGATTCGATGTGCTGTTCGTCTTCTGGCGAAAGCTGTGAAGCCAGCTTCCAATCCTCGTCGGTTGTCTCTTCGTCTGCGTCTGGTTCAGGTTCCAAACGCCGACGCATCTCGGCCACAATTTGCCCCAGTCGATGTTCGGTTTGTTCGGAATGTTGAGCCAGTTCGGCCAAATCCAGTTCGATCTTCGCCATGTGCAGGAACACACGCAGCACCGCCAACGACGCTTTCGGATACAGCAATTGCACGAAGATGTGCGGCATCTCGCCCAGCAAGCAGACGCCCGGCATCCCCTTTTCCGCCGCGGCTGCTAGCAAGACACCATTGAGTCCGCCGACGTGACCATCTTCAAGGATTTCCACGTTGAACTGTCCCATCGCATTGAGCAACGACTGCTGCGTCGCGGCGGCGAACACGCGGGCCTCGCCTCCGGGCTGCATGTCGGTTGCCATCGCTGCGAAAGTGAACAATCGCTCGACCCCCTGATCGCGGGCGAAGTCGATCAACCGTTCGCAAAACGCCAGCTTGCCGAGTTGAGGTTGCGATTCGCCGATGAAGACGATCACATCGCGACCACCCGGCGGTGCCTTCCAACCGAACAAACGGCTGCGAGGTCGTAGCGGCTTTTGCACCAAACCGTCTTTCACGATTGCTACTTCGACATCAAACAGTTCGCCCGCCGACAACTCGGCAAATTGATTCATGCCCAGCTTTGACATCAAGTAGTAGCCTGCGCTCAAGGCAACGTGGCCCATGCCGGGCCAAACGGCGATCAACCAGGGGCGATCAAGTTGTGGTGCGTCTGTCATAATCAGTCCTCCTGCTTCTCAGTGGTGCAAAATCTGCGCCCTTGAGTGTCGCAATCTGGAAGCTCACGCCACTCCGGCCTCAAATTTGTACTTCATCGAGCAGTTTGTTGAGCAACCGCTGTAGCGGCACCACGGCGAAGCCGGTTGCAGCGTCTGACATCGCGTAGGGCACGAACAGCCAATCGCCGTGAACAATCGCTCCGCAGGTGTAGACCACGTTGGGAACATAACCTTCGCGTTCGTGCTCGGTTGGGGCGATGAGCGGTTCCTTTTAGTCACCGATCACCCGAAACGGATCGTCGCGGTCCAACAACATCGCGCCGATGCAATACCTTCGCATCGGGCCGACGCCATGCGTCAGCAGCAACTAACCTTCACTCGTCTCAATCGGCGAACCGTTGTACGCCGAGTAGGTGCCGAAGTAGTGAACGGTATAGTCATCATCGACAAACCGCACCAAACGCAAGTCCTCAATCCCCATCGACTCATTGTCACTCTGTGGAAAGATGACCATCTTGGGAATGGACGCTTCCGGTGCAATGCTCAACGTATAGTTTTCCCTTGCCAACCATGTCATGTTGTCCGTTGTCTCACCAAGCCAGTACATGTCGGGGTTCCCTTGGTGAGCCCATTCGATCGCATGTTCGAGTTCAACAAAGGTGAACAAATCGCCAACACGATCCATGACCATCGTCATCGCATTCTCGTCTACCACCAACTCCCGCAACTTGCGACAAAACAGCGGTTTGTCATAGCGACGATCGGGCGACACCTTCATGCGATGCCGATGGTCGGGCAGCGGATCAAAGGCCACAGGGCATCTGGCCTACATGTGCAAGGATCGGACCGATTCGACAGATCAGATCATTTGACTCATCACCAAGGCTACCGCTGAACCAGCGTCTTC
>CAXBHV010000913.1:0-3816 GCA_963974855.1 uncultured Rhodopirellula sp.
CGGCTGGACTGTAATCTCTGCTACTTGGCCACCGACACTGGCGCGGATCGCGTGATCTCTGACTCGCTGTTCCGCGATCTTGACCGCCGCCTGTTTTTCACTCGTGTGGGCGATGGCGACTTGTTGTTTATGTTCGGCTTGTTCAATCGCAAGAACCGCTTGATCAACGACAAGCCGCAATTTCTCGACTTCTGAATCGCTAATCGCACCAGCGAACTTTGTATTGGCCTGCTTGGATTGCTCGAACTGACGCACGTGGAATTCCTTAGCTCGGCGAGCATAACGCGCGTCCAGGTCACTATCGCTTTCCAACTTCGCCGCGCGATGTGCGGCTACGGCGGCCTCAAGTTCGGTGCGAAAGCGTTGGTCGTCTAATTGGATCAGCAACGCATCCGGTAGAACGGAATTGCCTTCGCTGACCAGCACTTTTTCAACCACGCCGGCGATCGGCGATGCGATAAAGGTGTTGTGAATCAGCGATACCTGAGCTTCGGAGACTTCGAGTTTCTGTTCGCTAGGTTTCTGAGCAAAACTTTGCGGCGTGCTGATCAATGCGAGTGCCAAGAAACCGAGCAGGGTTTTGACGCTGGGGTAGCGAAAGATCATGGGCTGGCTAGCTATGTCGAGTTTGGAATGTTTCATGAGCGGGGCATGCGATTGTATCTCCATTGTGAATGGAGTGCTTACTACAATCAATGCTTAGTACTTTATGCGATTTCTGCCTAGGAAGAACCAAAATATGGAAGATTCATCTAATCTAGCTCTTGTCATTTCGACCGTCGAGTTGGAGGCGGACGCCCAGCGATTGGCAAACGAATTGGTGGCTCAATCGCTTGCAGCTTGCGTGCAAATTGACGGTCCTATCCAGAGCGTTTATCGCTGGAACGGCCAAGTGGAACACGCCAGTGAATTTCGTTTGATGATCAAAACCACACTCGCCGTGTGGCCGAACTTGAAAGCACGTTTATTGAAAACGCACCCATACGATGAGCCCGAAATCATCATGCTACCAATCGGCGGTGCAAGTGAAGGCTACCAAGCCTGGGTCGTCGACCAAACAACCTAACGTAGCATAGGCTTCCAGCATTCCTTCGCTGATCAATGCTTGGGTAGTGGACGAGGCAACGAGTCTTTGCAGACTTGCGGAATGGTGGCGTGGCGGGTCGCTCAATTGCCGTATTCATCAATTCGGCGGCGATCACCACCGTGATTGCCAAAACCAAGACCGCCCAACGCCACAATTCAAGTTTCATGTAGGCTGCGATCGACAACACCGATACGGCGGCAAACACGTGCAACTGCAGACTGGATTGATCACGAAGGGAGATCCCTAGGCCGCGGAACGCGACCGCAAACTTCATAATCCAAGTTTGGATGAATCGCATTACTCCAGTCCCTCGACGCCCGGCGGCGGAATCAATTGTCCACCCACATTGCCCAGTCGTGCGGATGGCCAGAAGCGAGGTTCGATCATAAAGCCGAAGCCGACGTTGTCACGTCCGCTGTCAACATTGACTCCCAGGCGAACCAAAAACGATTCGCCGATACGAGTTAGTCCAAAGGATTGGCCAATGTTTCCTGTGGCGCCAAAGTCGTAGGTCATCCCGGACGAGGCCAGCCATTTTTCGTTGAGTCGATAATCCATTGTGCTGCGGAATACTGTACTGCTGATCGGTCCTTCGAGTGACAACAAACCGAGGTAGATGTCTCCCACGCCAGGACGACTGGTACGCACGCCAGCACTGATCGAACGAAGTCCCGAATCGAAAAAGTCAAAATAGCCATCGCTCAGCAAGCTAACTCGATCCCCAATGTGATACGCCGTGTCAAAGGTGGCTGGGCCAATGGTTTCACCAAAGTTGTCTCGATCCGCTTCGGGGAACAGCAACACGTCGGTGTTGAAATGAAACACGTCGACGATTCGTTCAAGCCCAGGCAAACCGCGTTTGGTTTGGAAACGTTGATCGAGTCCGAGTCGCACTTGTTGTAGATCGTCCGCGATCACATCACTGCCGCTGACCACGTACTTTTGAGTCCCATGACGAAGTGCGTAGGTGCGTGGGTCAAAGGTAGCGGGCAGCAGTCCAGCGTAATCGCTGGTTATAAAACGGCGTCGGAATTGTTGTTGCGAATGGTCATCCAGTGGATCGTACAGCGGCAACTCATCGAGCGACGTATCGCTGTCGGCGTAAAAGTAGTCGACTTTCCACTCGAGTTTATGTGCTAATCCACGAATGTTTAGCAAACTGCTTTGGACCGTAGGATCGACCCTCGACATTGGGAAACTCGCCCGCACCCCGCCTTGTCCCAACAATCGAGTCAACGAATCACCGTCGCTTGCTTCGCCATAGTGAGCGGCTTCGCCGGAAACGTAGGGCACCACTTTGACCGGGCCTGCTTGCACGGGCAACGACAATTCTTGACGAGTGCGTGCCACGATCCCGCTACTTTGTCGTTCGCCAGGAAGCGTCGACATGGTGGCGGCTTCGGCTGGATCCGTGGCGATATCCGCCGCGTTCAAACGCGAATAGTTGATCTGGTTGTGCGCCGACCAAGTAAACAAGTCGGCAAACAACGAACCACCAATCAAGTAGTGATCCAGTCCCGGCAGTTGTTCGGTTTCTTGAAAGAAATCATTGACTTGGGCATTGGCGGATAGCTCCAGTAGGTTACTGCCCCAGTACTTGCGAAGCCGTAGCGACGTGTCCTGATTCTTTTTCTGGTCCCAATCTTGTTCGAAATACTGTTCCAGAAAGTTACGGTCGCTCAGGAAACCGAGTTCGGCCACCAGTTCGTAGTCATTAGGCATGATTTGCCGATGCTGCAAAACGACTCGGCCGCGATAGGTTTCTTCGGGAGTTAGGTTTTTGCGACCTCCTCCGAGCGTATCGGTGCCTTTGTCGTCAATTCCCCAGGCATCGAAATAGCCCTTCGTCGGGCCGGGGACACCAAACAATCCTGGCAATTGGTAGTTCAGTGTGGTCCCCAGCGCGGGGCCTCGGTCGCTGAAGTAATCGGTAGAGAGTTCCCATTCCAAACCTTCCGGCGCATTTTCGATGCCGAGCACTTGCAGCAAGTTGAAGTCCAGCAGAAGTTGGCTGCCGAAAATACTGTCGTTCCGTGCACTCGCTCCGCTGAGATAAAAGGTCGGTTCACGCAGCGAGGTTGCAAACCGAGGCCAATACAAAATGGGGAATCCCCCCAAGTATGTAAAGTTGTCTCGGCTGCTAACGAACGGATCGCGTTGTACCGTCGGAACGCCGGTGATTGGATCAGTAACCGTCGTGTTGCGGTCGGTCAGCTCCAATTGTTCGCTCTGCAGCCAATAGCGTGGAACACCCATCCGGCTGCTCGTGACTGCGGCGTCAAAGGCGACAAAGTTGCCTCGCGCGACTTGCTGCATCACGTCGGCTTTCAGGCGAACAATTCCTTGGTAGCTGGGGATCGTCGTGATCGCTTCGGCATCGAGCACAATTCCTTGTTCGGTGGCGATGTTGTAATACATCGATTCGGCATAAATGATCCGCTCACCTTGACGCACGACAATGTCGCCTTCGAGGTACAGTTCGCCCTGTGCCTGCGATAGATTGGCCGATCCATTGAACAGGTTTGTCACCAGCGGAATCCAAGCAACGATGCGATCGGCCGAAAGCGAAATCGTGCCTAATTGCATCAGTTCACCGCTCGGCAATTGAGCGGTGACGTCGCGAACCAGCACGGTCACACCACCACGCGCGATGATTACCGTTTCCCCCAATTCGGGACGGTTGATCGTCTCGAGTTGGGGCGGCATCGTCGATCCTCGTGCCAGCATTT
>CAXBHV010000914.1:0-3799 GCA_963974855.1 uncultured Rhodopirellula sp.
GAAAATACTCGTTCGCTAGCGGGGTTACCCGGACTCGCCATTGGAGTTGATGACTTCCCGAGTCAAGCCAAAGATCGGCGTACTCAGAGTCGCCATCCAGCGGCACGACTTCACCATCGACGCGAACTTCCCCATACCGGTGGCGACCCGCCGAAGAGGAGATCAAGCGAACTTCCATCGGCGTGGACAGTTGCAATTGCCCTGAGAATTCGATCTCAACCGACTGCTCTTTCAAACTGTAAATCGCCGAATATTGTGTCAGCGCCTCGGGTGTCAGCACTCCCCCAGGCATATAGACAATTCGAAAATGAGTCGGTCGTCCATCAATCATCACCTGCCCAATCATGCCTGTAGCCGCATCGACCAATGCAGGGATGGGAACGGATTTCCGTGATTCAGGAGCCGCGATAGGCTTCGGAGTTTGCCACTCGCCGAGCTTGACAATGTAAAACGGCAACTCTGATTCGAGTTTGCTGATCTCGCGTTGCAGTTCAAGCTTTTGTAACCCGTCGGCTTCAGCTACGATCCGGCGTTTGATCGCGACCACATGGGTGCGAATCGAATCCGCCGATCGGCCATCGCTTCGATCCGCCGCATTCCTCCATCGATCCGCCAGTGCGTTCCACTCGGTAATCGAAGACGTTTTCGTTAAGGCAAGCTCTTGTTTAACTAAGCTTGCAATACGCGCATCGCTGACTTTGGCCAACCATGGCAAGCCCTGATCCCAGTTGCGAAGCATCAAACAGTAATACCGTCCCGCCACTCCTAGATCCAAATCGGATGCAAACGGAATCGCATCCGGCCGAACAACAGTAGCGGACATTTTGGTCGACAACTCGATCGTCTGAGTCAACCGCCGAGCGTCCAACGAAAGCTGCTCGTCATTAATCGCGTTGACCAAACGATCCGCACCACGCACGACCACATCGCTTTGCTGTAGCGATTCATTCGTCAACAATCGTTCCGCCAATACAAATCCATTACGAGCCAAGAATCGCTTGGTCTCGTCAAGGTCCGCGATGGCCAACGACGCCAAATAAGTCTGCACGAGCGTTTCATCGCTGTTAACCGCAAAGACTTTCGCCAACTCGTTTACATGGGCCTCGACCTTCGCAGCATCCTCGACCAACCATGCATACTCAGCAATGGCTAATTGCATGACGTAGGCATCGTCACTATCGGCGACCTGTTCGGTCAAAAGGTCTTGCAACTGCGTGATCAGCTCCGAGATCTGGACGGGTAACAATCGGGTACCAATCGCAGGGAATCGTGACTTTAACTTTGCACGTGCTGCCAATTGCCGTGTGGACGAAGGCAATGCAGCGAGTTTTGGTTCATCGACGCTCGCTTCGATCAAGTCGGAAAAAAGGTCGACCTGGCTAAGCACATCAAGCGAACTGGGGAACTCGAACTCGACCACTTCCGATTCCACGATCGCAAAGGGATCCGGCAAAAACTCAGCTGCGTCTGAGTCCGCAAGCATGGGTGGATTCTCAGTGTGTGCGTCGGACATATCTGAGGCCGCGGCCGCTGGAGAAGGCGACACTTCATTTGCTGCTGCTAATGCAGCCAACGACTCATCAATGGCCAAATCCAGAGCGTCAACCTCCGGAACGGCATTGGTAACCGCGTCGGTCGCAAGCGGCGCGACTGTGGTCGGAACCGCAGCCGATGCAATATCCAAGGATGTCGTGGCCACGGCTGCACCGGCAGCCATCGGATCCGATGTTGCGTTCAAATCGGATGCACTGCTCGATTCCGACGCGTCGCGATCGGTTACCGCCGCTACGGTATCGACAGCGCTAGCAGTGGTTTTCGATGCAACGTGGTTGCTAGTCTCATCCGGCAATGTTGCAACCACAGCCTGCTCGGGCTCGACCGACGGCAATAGCCCGTCCACCGACGTTGTCTCGGCATCGTCTTGCATGGCGATCTCGCCGCTGAACACTCGATACTCTCCGGGACCGTAATATTCCTCGGGCCCAAAATCGACTTTGGCTACGCCGAACAGGGTCGCAAGGAGCAAACCGAACAACGACAAAATCATCCAGGGGTGCTGGATCGAATTTCGCACGTTGGCAAGTCGACGTCGTCGAGCTCCCGCTTCAATGAGGTCTTGCGAATCGAGACTTTGGGTCCAATTTGCGACGGTCGCTCGAGTCTGGACCATAAAGGGCGTTCGACTTAATGACGTTTCATCCAAAGCAAACGAATCGTCTTCCGAGGCCCCCTCGCTATCAATTGCATTATTTCGTGATTCGGCAACATCGATGCGAAAGTTTTGTTGGCCCGACCACGAAACGCCATCCGGTTGCAAACGCCCCACCAAGATTCGCTGAATGAAGTCGGTACGTTTTCGCGGATCAAGCACTCGGTAGGCCGAGGTGACCACCATCGACAATTCACGCTGGCGATCGGATGTGGGAGAAACCAGTTGTAGATCGGCAAGCGACTTACTAACCCGCGCAGCCGCCTGGCGAAGCACCGGCAAGCGGCACTCGTTCAGACGTACACCGAGACGTCGAAATTCTTCGACATCCAGCTCGTTCGTTTCGATGTTAGGTGGTCGCATCAACTCTCAAAAAATTTCCTAGACTGGTAGGTGTAATCGGATTTGCTATCACACTGTTAAATTCGACACATCGCGGTGCGATTGGGTTCTCACTGTAATGTCGCTTCTTGTTTGTCATCCGCTGTGTCATGTCATCCGCAATGCTTGTGTCGATCTTCTAGAAAATCAGACGTCGCAAATATGGAAGGCTTTTTCTAGTGAATCGATCGGATCGTCGGCTGTGGGAATGAATTCCTGGGCGATATATCCCTGATATCCCGTTTCGACAATCGCTCGAATAACCCCTGGGTAATTGATTTCTTGGTTCTCGTCTAGTTCGCCACGGCCTGGATTCCCGGCCGTGTGATAATGCCCCACAATCGGATGATACTGGCGAATATTCCGAATCAGATCCCCGTTCATGATCTGCACGTGATAGATATCAAATAACAGTTTGAACTTCGGAGAATCCATCGCATTGACCAAATCGGCACAAAGGTGCAGATCGTCACCCCAGTAACCAGGGTGCCCCTTCATCGGGTGGGAATCATCTCGACTATTGAGATGTTCAAGCACGATGCCGACATTCTTTTCTTCGGCATAAGGTAGTACGCGCTTCCAACAATCCAAACAGTTGCGACGTGCTGACGCATCATTGATTCCTTTCTTTGCCATTCCGGTGAAGGTAATGACGTTCGGCGCCCCATACTGCACAGCTAAATCAATTCCTTGACGCAGCTTTCTTTCGACTTCCGCATGATTTTCAGGATCGAGCGGCCCATTGGCGAAACCATGGCTACCGGTCAAAGCGATTTTTAGGCCAATCTTCGTGACCGCATCGTAGCTGGTTGCCGGAATACCCTCGATCGCTTCGAAGCCTATGCGTTTGCAGTGCTTTGCCAAGGTCACCGCATCAATGCCACTGAAACACCATCCCATCACCGACTGATGAACCCGCCGTGATTTGGCCTTCGTTGCCTCACCGTGGTCACTTGAATCTGTCTGACTCTTTTCGTTTTGCTCGGCATGACACGTGGTCCCATGGACCATCGAGAGGGCAGTTCCTGCGAACAATGCTTGTGTTGCTAGAAAATCACGTCGTTTCACGGCATACGCTCCTAAGCAGAGTGAGTCATTGGGGAATGCGACCATTGTAGGCGAAGCGATCCACAGGAAATGCCCAATTTGGACGGGGCGGGGGCGGTCAAAGTTCGCCTAATCCCAAAAAACCCTAATCGTCGCTTTGCG
>CAXBHV010000915.1:0-3798 GCA_963974855.1 uncultured Rhodopirellula sp.
GGTTTCGCAGCGAAGAATCGTAGTTTGGTAGCCTTATTCGGAACGGCCGAACTGCCATGAATTCATCCCTTGCTTTGACGAGCCGCCGGAAGCCAATACAACTCTATGAATGATTACAGGTAGTTAGAATGAACGGTCTTGGGAGCAACGCAAATCGCAGCAATCATCATGCCACTCGTTAAGTGAATCATCATCGCACATGCTGTTTGCGGATTGACGAAAAATGAGGCCGCTTCGCGTAGCATGCAGCGACGAATTGCAATTGGCACACTCGTTGCATTGACAGTTTGTCGCGTTCAAAAATGCCAATTTGTCACTTTGCATGATGCAGCTGGAGGAAAAGAAACGAGGTATTGCTATGTCAAGTATCCTGGTTGTCGATGACGAACCGGCCGACTTGGGACTCGTCAGTCGCGCGCTGGAGAAACTCGAACACGGCGTCATCACGGCTGGAAGCGTCAAGGATGCTCTAAAGCACATTCGTGGCCAGAAACCGGATGTTGCAGTTCTTGACGTCCTGTTACCTGACGGGAACGGACTCGACATGCTGAAGTCCATTCGCATGATCGACGAGCAACTGCCCGTCATCTTCGTGACGTCTAGCAGCGAGAGTGCTACCGCAATCCAAGCGATGAAACTTGGAGCCCTCGACTACCTTGTCAAACCGATCGACATTGTCGAGCTGCGAAAGGTCGTTGCTCGTGCTTTGGAAATTCGGCAATTGACCGAAAAATCGGTTGAGTCAAGTACGGAGTCCGGTGCATCCGAAATGGACTCACACGTCATGATTGGTCGCTGTGCGGCGATGCAGGAAGTCTATAAGGCGATTGGTATCGTCGCGAATCAGGATGTCACCGTGTTGATTCGAGGCGAGAGTGGAACAGGAAAAGAATTGGTCGCACGCGCACTGTATCAATACAGCGATCGCGTCAAAGGACCGTTTTTAGCGGTGAACTGTGCCGCAATTCCAGAAGCTTTATTGGAAAGCGAATTGTTCGGTCACGAGAAGGGATCGTTCACGGGGGCGGACCGAAAACGGATTGGGAAGTTCGAGCAGGCCGCTGGTGGGACATTATTTCTTGACGAGATCGGCGACATGTCGCCCGTGCTGCAAAGCAAGCTCCTGCGGGTGCTGCAGGAGAAACGTTTCGAGCGAGTCGGTGGGAATGAATCGCTCAAGGCAGAGGTCCGTGTCATTGCGGCAACAAACTGTAACTTGGAGGAAATGGTAGCCGAAGGAAAATTCCGAGCCGACTTGTACTACCGACTCAACGGTTTTTCAATCCATTTGCCGGCACTTCGCGATCGTGGCAGTGATTTTGAAGCGTTGGTCGAGCATTTTCGTCGCGTCGCCTGTTCTGATCTGGGTAAGAAAGTACGAGAAGTCGCCAGTGATGCGATGGATGTGCTGAGGTCGTACACTTGGCCAGGTAACGTTCGTGAGTTGCAAAACGTGGTACGACAAGCGATCTTGAAGACGAGCGGACCGGTATTGCTCGCTGATTTCCTGCCGGAGCTCTCACCCGCCCGACATCAACCCAATGACGCGACCAAGACCTTCCTCACAGAGCATGTTGCTTCGATCCGCGGGAGGCCGCCGCAAAAAAACAGTCTGGATGATTTCATCGCTAGCCGGTTGGACGCCGAATCGTCGCAACTCTACGATGAAGTGATTGCGGAGGTTGAAGAGCGAATGGTGAAAGCGGCAATGGATCGCGCCGGTGGCGACCGGATTGAGGCAGCTCGATTGCTGGGGACCAATCCGGCAATGCTGCGAAGCCGGGCATCGCTAGAATGGCTGAATCTTGAACTAGATCGAGACACAAACGGGACGCCCCTGATGCGGCCCGGCATGAAGATGGACGAGATCGAACGAGAGGCAATTGTAAAAACATTGGAATACACGGATGGGTGCCGCAAGTCCGCGGCGGAATTGCTTGGGATCAGTGTTCGCACGATGCAGCGCCGAGTTAAAGACTTGGGACTGTCGTAGCAAACCGCGCAGTACCTTGTTTAGGGCGAAACCCCACGCAAACGAACGCGGCCGCGATGTCTGCGTTCACAATGCCTCACTCACGTAAACGAGCGCGCTGTTTTTCGTCCTCCGGCACCAAGAGCATCGCATCGTATGCATCTTCGTACGTATGAAAGGGCCCCGCGTCAACAATCACGCCACCATGACGAGCTGCAGCGTCTGCGGGTGGCTCATTGGATTGAACACTTGCAACCTGGAGCCCCGCGTCCGTTTCAATGACAATAAAGTGGTTCATGGCTTTCTCCTTAAATCGGGAGTGGCGGCAACTACAGCAGTTTGGGGCCGATTCGGTCGGGGACCCGGCCGCGACCACGGATTTGGTCTTTCGCAACGTTCCAGCACAACAGAATCATCACAACTCCGGATAGAGCGAACGTCACGTCAAATGCGATACTCGCCCTCTTCAACGGCCATGCAAATGCAAGGTCGATCGAGAACAAGATGAGAGCCAAGATCCCAGTTGCGAATCCAATCAGCGTAAAACTTTTTTCCAGCGTAAACTGACGGAAAAACCGTCCAAGGTTCGAAGGTTTCCTAAGTTCTCTCGGCCTGTATTCATTCTGCGGCTGGTATTCACGCTGCGGCTGGTATCGCCGTCGGAGTCGTGTCTCGTCCGCGGTCTGCTTTTGAGGAGCAGTAACCGACCGACGTCTCGTCGGCTGACCTGTGCGGCGCCGGGCACGTCGATGATCGGGCGATTGGTCACGGCGTAGGCGTGGCGCGAGTACAGATCGGCGACGATCCTCTTTTAGATCATGACGTAAAGAGGTTTTGGGTTTTGCTTTTGTATTCTCCAATGTAACTGGCATTTTTCAGTTCTCCCATTTTGAGGAAGGATGTCAAAAAAATGCATGCACACTGTATGCCAATTGAAGGTTCTCATAACCAATAACTAACATACAAGTTTGCATGCCAAACTGGCACGACAAGTTGGCATGCGAGTGTCGAATCACCAAGAAAACAATCGTCATAATGGCACAACGTTCGTGAACCGCGACTGGTGGGTTCGCGACTCAAATTTAACGATGGCACCTTCAAGTAGCTTGATTGTGCTAGATTGATGCGGTCCAACGAGAGTTTTCGGATCGTCAACCGCCCGTTTCTACGTCTCGTCCTGATCACGCCGCGAAGGTTTCCACTCCCAAAATGCGGTATTCGTCGGAACGCAAACCACCGAACCACGGAAGCGTTATCGGCAACAATCTCAACTACTTGAAGGCCACGGATGTAAACGTCGGACTGTTGATTGACTTCAATCACGAAAAGCTCGAATACAATCGTGTCGTTCGTTCAAAGATCGACCAAAGTGAGTCACCACAGATGATCGCAAATGCACGCAGATGAAAACATTGGAGGACATCGTCGCAGACTATCTGCGTTTATTTGTGTCCATCTGTGGTTGTTCCGCCTTATTACTGCTTTCTAAGACATTTTTATCAGGTCAGATCGATGCGGAGTCATTTCGCCCGGTCAGTGCCATTAAGAGGAATCATGTGATGATGAAATTGATGAGCGTGCTACTAATCGGCAGCTTCTCGTTTTGCGTTTCACTCGCTGCTGCTGAAAGACCAAACATCATCCTCATCATGGTCGACGACATGGGTTGGAGTGACATTGGTTGTTACGGGGGCGAAATTGAAACACCCAACCTGGATCGACTTGCTGGCGAGGGGATGCGTTTCACGCAGTTCTATAACAACGCGAAATGCACCACCACGCGAGCGTCGCTTGTTACCGGTCTTTGGCCGCGTCGCGACGGCGGA
>CAXBHV010000916.1:0-3790 GCA_963974855.1 uncultured Rhodopirellula sp.
ATCCGAGTTCCAATGGGACGGTCTTGTCGCCCAGAATCGAGTCGCGATGTCGCCGATGACACGCGGCCGAGCCGAAAAAACGATGACGGCAAATGCGTTGATGGCACGCTATTATGCGCAACGAGCATCAGCAGGAATTCTTATCACCGAAGGCACGTTCATCTCCAAAGAAGCTATTGGTTGGGTCGGTGCTCCTGGAATTTGGAGTGATGAGCAGGCCGATGCCTGGATGCAAGTCGTTGACGCAGTTCACGAAAATCATCAGACACCTTTCTTCATGCAACTGTGGCACACAGGACGGGCTTCGCACAGTGATTTTCACGATGGTTCTGCTCCGGTAGCACCCTCAGCGATTGGGATCGAAGACGACTCGATTCGCACTCCATCAGGCGACAAGAAGCTGTACGAGACACCACGCGTCTTGCGAACCGACGAAATCCCGCGATTGGTCGAAGACTACCGCGCCGCAGCAGAACGGGCGAAGTCGGCGGGTTTCGACGGGATCGAAATTCACGCTGGAAACGGTTACCTGCTGGATGAGTTTCTTCAATCGAAGACGAATCATCGAACAGACCAGTACGGAGGAAGTCTCGAGAATCGTTTTCGGCTCGTCCGCGAGATCATCGACGCCTGTAAAACCGCTTTTGATATTTCTCGGATTGGCGTTCGCATCTCGCCGAATGGGAAGTTTAATCAGATGGGGTCACCCGACTTTCGAGAAACCTTTCTATATGTCGCGGAGCAATTGAGCAACTACAAACTCGCGTGGCTCGACATTCTAGATGGTTTGGCATTCGGATTTCATGAACTAGGTGATCCGATCACGCTGAAAGATATTCGCGAAGTGTACAGCGGCCGATTAATGGCGAACTGTGGTTACGATCGCGATCAAGCCGAACAGGCGGTCGCAGATGGACTTGCGGACATGGTTGCTTTCGGCAGACCTTTCATCAGCAATCCCGATTTGGTGGAGCGATTTGCAAATGATTGGGACTTCAATGAACAGGCATCGCAAGACGTTTGGTATTCGCCCGGACCAGAAGGCTTCACTGATTTCCCCACCTATCATGAGAGCAAGGAAGAGAACTTGAGTGCTTAAGCGAGATAAAGGAACCCGTATGCGTCTACGCGGCGCGTGAGCAAAACGCTTTGTAAGAAAGAACACTCCTTCCACCCATAAGAGCAGCCTCGTGACTACCCAATCGTCTCAAGTGATAAAGTCGCAACAAATCGTTCTCACCTCACGCCCGACGGGTGCACCGACGTCATCGAATTTCAAAATGAAGTTCACGGAGATCGGACCGATTGATGATGGAGAGTTCCTTGTCAAAAACAGTTGGATGTCTGTTGATCCCTACATGCGGGGTCGAATGAAAAGTGCTGACAGCTATGTCCCAGCATTCCAGATTGATGAACCTCTCGAAGGCGGATGCATCGGCGAGGTCATCGAGTCTCGCAACAAAGACTTTAGCAAAGGCGACACTGTGTTAGGTAGTCTCGGTTGGCGTGAATATTGGAAATCGAACGGCGACGGCGTCACTCCAATTGACCCGAACCTCGCTCCGATCCAAGCGTTTTTGGGTGTACTAGGTATGACGGGGCTAACGGCATGGGTGGGTTTGAATCGGATCGCCAGTCTCCAATCAGGTAGCACCGTGTTTGTTTCCGCCGCGTCGGGCGCGGTCGGTTCAATCGTGGTCCAACTTGCCAAAGCAAAAGATTGCCGTGTGATCGGTAGTGCAGGTAAGGCGGAGAAGATCGAGTGGCTCAAGCAGAAGACGGGGATCGACAAGGTCATCAATTACAAAGAGACGAGTGACTTGGACGGCGAGTTGGCCGAGAATGCACCGGACGGAATCGACGTCTACTTTGACAATGTCGGAGGCGACCACTTGGAAGCCGCACTCGATGTCATAAATGATTTCGGCTGCTGTGTGGAATGTGGAATGATCTCGACTTACAACGCGACCGAACCGATCCCGGCACCCCGAAACCTATTTCAGGTCATCGGCAAACGCATTCGCATGCAAGGGTTCATCGTTCGTGATCACCTCGATGCAAAGGACGAGTTTGTCCGAGAAATGACGAAGCTGATCAAAGCCGACAAAGTGGTTTGGAAAGAATCCATCACCGAGGGCCTCGAAAACGCACCCGCAGCCTTCATCGGGCTCTTCGACGGCGACAACCTCGGAAAACAACTCGTCCGCATCAGCTAACCAGGCCTGTATCACACGCCTGCATTCGTCACAAGTTAATCCGCTATTTCGCAGCGTGGCTACCGCCGAGAGCATCTGAAAGTTTCGATACCCTTTTTCGCTAAACGGGAATTTGACAAGAACCCGTTGCAACCAAGCCGAATAGTCTACGTCCGTCTTATTTGATCGCAATGCATGACCCGGATTCGCTGGGTTGGACGCAAATTCGACATTACTGAAAATTGCGCCGGTTTTATCGAACGGAGCAGATCTTCGCTCAGCATGCCGTTCCTGCCATGGGTGTCGGTGCCATCGTGGACCTCTTCGGTGATGCGTGCATCGATTGAATCACGCATTGGCAGTGTCGACACCAAAGAATCCCCCGGTCGATAAAACTGGACCGTCCCAAGTAAATATGTATTTGCGACACGCAATCGGCCAAAGCCGTTTTACTCTCCGCTAGGCGGCAGACCTTGTCCAGTGAGTCGAATGGGAAACCAGGGGTTGTTGTGGAAATGTACGATTCAGGCTGCAGGATGAATTCTCACCAACAGTTCCAAACCGATTTCTTTAAGCGATGGAAAGCCAACATCCAGGCTCCTGGCGAAACTTTGATGTTCCGGATTGAACAACAATTTCTCGAGCGTGTGCGGAAGAATCACCCCAGCTTCTTCATTCGTTTCAGTTTAACGGAAGTTCAGAAACAATCTATGATGCTGTGTTGTCTCTGCTAATTGAGGCTCTTGATTTCATGCCGAGACGAATCGACTGTTCTTTTGATTCCACCTGGGAAGCGTTGGACATGTCCTGCAAACACCTACATGGGATATCAATCGGTGAGAACTCTGAGTTGAGTTTCTATGACAATCTCCGGCAATTCTCAATACCTTTGATTTGGACTCAGCAATACAACAACAACCAACGAATTGCACTAGCGATCGATGAAAGCCTCTCTGCTCTTCCACTTCAATCGTGCAAGTTTCTTGCCAAGCGGATCCTTCATTCATTTGACCCCGCCGCTACGAATGAGAGACAGAGAGGAAGGGTTGCGAAACGGATTTTGCTGTATCCAAGAAACACTCAAATGGTACGGCATTTCTTGGACGCGTTAGCAAAGAAGTTTGGGCATGGGACCGTACCAGCTGTCGGCGTACGTAAGGCGGGAATTGTGGCGCGTAAAATGATGGCAGGATCTGAGATCGAGCTCTTTGGCACGAAGTTTGTTTTTTCTACCGAAGTACGGCTGTCATTTTTGCTAAACGGGTTTCTCTACATTTATCGGAACGAGAGGCTCCACGGAACCAAGCCTTCTCCGTTCATAAGCAGCAAAGCCACGATTAAGACATTTACACTAGCGCACTCTGCGTTTCTTATGACCCACCTGTTGCTACTGCTGATCCTCAACAAGTGGGATCCTGGCAATCATGATTCAAGCGATATTTGCTTTAACCAGTGCCAAAACCTAGAAGGATCTCGGCGACTGTACGGGCGGCATGTAGATAGATAACGTCAGAGCTGACGGATTGTTTTCTGACCATTGCGTAAGCGTTCGGCGGGGGGATGAGATTTGACTTCGGTAGGCTGCTGGGTTTTGT
>CAXBHV010000917.1:0-3788 GCA_963974855.1 uncultured Rhodopirellula sp.
ACCGAAACTTCGCGATCAAATGCAATCAGTTGTTCGGCTACCCATTCGTCACACAATGTCCAATCGACATCCGCCACATCAGCCAACGCGTTGATGCGATGCTGGCCCTTGCCGTCATACCCACTGCGTGCGGTTTTCAGAATCAAGGGCAAGCCAACGACGTTTGCTGCCTCGGCCAACGAGTTCGCATCCACCACTTTCACAAACGGGGCAACCGGCAGTCCCGCATTTTGTAGCGTCGTCTTTTCACGCAAACGATCTTGCGCGGTCGCCAATACATCACTTGATGGATACGTCGGCGCGTACTCTTGGCACTTCGCGATCGTCGCGGCTGGAATATTCTCGAACTCTAATGTGATCACGTCACACTGGGTGGCAAACGCTTCCACCGCGTCCATATTGTTGAGCCGACCGAAAACACAGCGATGGGCAATCTGTGCCGCGGGTTCTTGTTCGGTCACAAAACACCACGACTTGGTAGCCCATCTGCGTTGCAGCGATGGCGAACATGCGGCCGAGTTGACCGCCGCCGACCATTCCAATCGTTTGGCCCGGAAGGATCATTTTGAATTCAGAATTGTTTTTCAATGTCGTTTCGCTCACGTTGATTCTATAGCTCCGCCGATTCGAGGACCGCAGCGGTTTGTTTCTCGACAAACGTTGCCAAACGTTTTGCCAACGCGTCATCGGACAGTGCCAGAATTCGAGCAGCCATGATGCCAGCGTTCTTTGCGCCTGATGTGCCGATCGACATCGTCGCAACCGGAATTCCGCCCGGCATCTGCACGATCGACAGCAGCGAATCGAGACCTTGCAGAGCTCGACTTTGCACCGGCACACCGATGACCGGTAAATTCGTTTCCGAAGCGACCATGCCGGGCAAGTGAGCGGCGCCACCCGCCCCCGCAATAATCACCTTCAGTCCACGCGTTTGGGCCTGCGTCGCATAATGAACCATCCGGGTTGGCGTGCGGTGGGCTGAAACCACTAGACGCTCGTTGGGAATCTGCAGCTCGTCCAAAATTTCGGCGGCCGCCCGCATTGTCTCCCAATCATTGCGACTGCCCATTATCACGCCGACCAAGGCTCCCGTATCTCTAAATTCGTTTTCACTCATGACAAACTTCGATTCAAATGATTGTGGACGTAAATTGCGGGTGTGTTTGCGGATTTGAACGCTCGCCAACTTTACAAAAATCAACGCAGTCCGCACACCATGTTGATTTTGGTCGTGGATCACAGCTACTCGCCCAACATCTCCCCGTAGCGGAAGTCGTCAAGACTTTCGTCCGTTGTACTTACGCAGTGGAATTAGCAGATATTCCGCATTTTTTAAATTGGCCGTTTTGGCACTAGCCCCGGTTTGGTAGTGAAGAACCCGTGTCTAGCGGCCTGTTGATTAATCGACATAAAATCGCAGTAGTGAGACGTGGGCCGTAAGGCACCGGGTAGTGCGTGGTGCCCGGCCGCTCACGCGCGAGCGGCTCACTAAATAAACAGCCCGCTAACCGCGGGCCTCATTTTGCTGACCTTTTTCCGAGCGTCAGCCCGACGCTAGCGCGTTTGGCTCACACAATGGGACAGTCGAACTAGCCATCGATGACTTCCAATTTCGCGAACGCCAAGCGGAAATTGTGTTCACCATCATCGAACCGCACGGTCGCAGTTCGCTTCGGGCCTCGCCCGGTGATCGAGACCACTGTGCCCTCGCCGTATTCCGTGTGCCGCACCTGCGTGCCTTCGCGGTAGGCAGTGACCGGAGGAAAGCCGCTGTCGAGCATTTCGGCGGCGGTCTTTAACCCCGCGACTTTGGTTGACTTTCGTTTCTTTGTTTCCACCATTTCGGCCAGTTCCGCCTCGGGCAATTGGCACGCCTCGTCATAAGCCGTCGCAGCCGATTCGTGCACCGCTGGCCCCGTGTCATCGGTCGCGATGTCGTCACTTTCGTCGGGCAGATCCCATGACTCGGGATAGCCACCGTGAGCATCCGGATCTTCGTCGAACCAATCGCGATCGACGGTGCTTTCGACTTTCTTCAGTTCGTCAAGTGGCAATTCGTTTAAAAACGGACTTGGCACCGCAGGCCGGGTATCCCCTCGCACCGTCCGCCGCTTACAAACGCTCAGCTGCAATCGTTGCATCGCCCGCGTGATCCCCACAAACAATAACCTGCGTTCCTCTTCGAATCCTGATTCGGTTTCCATCGATCGTGCATGAGGCAACAGCCCCTGTTCCACACCAACGATATAAACACACGGGAATTCCAAACCTTTTGCTGCATGCAGCGTCATCAGCGTCACGCGGTCATCGGAATCCTCAAACGCATCCGTGTCCGCGACCAGGGCGACCTGTTCCAAGAACGCTTCGAGGGTTCCATCTTCGGGATGTTGCCGATCGAACTCGACCGCAGCCGAGATGAATTCGTCAACGTTTCCGATCGCACTGCTGTCCTGCTGATCGACCGACGATTTCTCTAGGTACGCTTCGTACTTTGTTTCTTCGACGAGATAACGCAGCAAGTCCTCGAGCGTGGCTGATGACTTTTTGCTCAATCGATCGTAGATCTCTACAAATCGCGTTACAAAGG
Organism: uncultured Rhodopirellula sp.; assembly: GCA_963974855.1. GTDB lineage: Bacteria > Planctomycetota > Planctomycetia > Pirellulales > Pirellulaceae > Novipirellula. Next base: position 2,588 of record CAXBHV010000917.1, read on the forward strand.
TTGCTGATCGTTTAGCGATCCCGTCGATTTGGTAGACATTGCGGGCCGCCTCCAACATCGGCACTTGGTTGCGGTCCGCATAACCACGCAGCCGCTCAACTGTCTTGGCACCGATGCCACGTGTTGGCACGTTGACGACTCGATGAAATGCCACATCGTGACTGGGGTTATTGATCAGATGCAAATAGGCCAGCAGATCTTTGATCTCTTTTCGTTGGTAAAACTCGACGCCGTTGATGATTTGGTAAGGCAATCCACGACTTCGCATCGAATGCTCGAGCGACCGAGTCAACGCGTTCATCCGGCACAGGATCGCAAAGTCACGCGGACGCATCCCTTCGGCACGAATCGCGTTACTAATCTCGTCCGCGATCCCGTCGGCTTCCTGGTAGCCGTCTTCGTACATCCGCAACACAACCGGATCACCTTCTTCGTTGTGCGTGTACAGATCCTTTTGCTTTCGTTTTCGATTGTGGCGAATCAATTGATCCGCGACGCGCAAGATGTTCGGAGTGCTGCGATAGTTTTGTTCGAGACGAACGGTTTTGACCGCCGGATAGTCCTTTTCAAAGTCAAGGATGTTGTTCAAGTCCGCGCCGCGCCACCCGTAGATCGATTGATCCGGGTCACCGGTTACTGACAAGTTTGCGTTGTCGATCGACAATCCTCGCACGATCGCGTACTGGGCCAAGTTGGTGTCTTGATATTCGTCGACCAAGATGTAGCGGAACCGCGAATCGAGGTCTCCACGCAGTTCAGGGTTGTTCCGCAACATGATTGCGACATGGTATAGCAAGTCGTCAAAATCGACCGCATTAGCCGTCAATAATTGCTGCTGATAGACGGGATAGACTTTCGCAGCAACCGCGTCTCCTGTGCGGCTGGACGCCGCCAACATCATCTCAGGGGTAACCAATCGGTTTTTCGCGTTACTGATGATCGAGGTGATTTGTTCCGGCGACGTATGGCTTGTGGAAACTTCAGCGGCGAGGATCGCCCGCTTCATCGCCTGTTTCGAGTCCGAAGTATCGTAAATCGAATAGTTTTCCGACAATCCAACGAGCGGTGCGTAGCGGCGAAGCAAGTGAGCACAAAAACGGTGGAAAGTACCCATCCAAACCGGCTTGCCGGGCGCGAGCGCGTCGACACGCGACCGCATTTCATCCGCGGCTTTATTGGTGAACGTGACCGCCGCGATTTG
>CAXBHV010000918.1:0-3787 GCA_963974855.1 uncultured Rhodopirellula sp.
CACGGCTCACAAACCATGCAACACCCCGTGAGCCGTGACGCGTAAGCGGCCGGGTATCTGCGGTTCACAATGCAGCGTTCGTGCAGAACCCGGTGCCTTACGGCCAATACCGCTAAATCGACATTCTAACTTGCGCTGCGAAGGTGCCATTTGGCGGAGGCGGATTGCGGTCGCTGTCGTGTTTGGTGGGCCAAGCTTGACTGCGTTTCTTCACCTTGCGGGGGTTAATACGATTTGCCCGCGGCGGCATCTTTTCCTCCGCGATTTCATTGATCAGGTTGGTCAGCCAGCGTTTGCGTTTGACGGGGCTCTTGAGGATGTCTGGCAACCTTGCCATCAAGATATCCAAGGCACCGGTAAACGAAATGCCAATCGGTTCGACCTGAGCGACTGCTGCGGCGTCGAAGATGAGCGTGCGAATGATGTAATGACTCAGTATCTTACCCCAGATCTCCTGGCGAACCGTCGCGGGACTTTGGCTCCGCAGCATCTTTTTTTCGCCCAAGGCGACCTTCCACTCCGAATACGCGATCTCCTCTTCCCAGCGAATGTGGTATAGATCGATCAGCTCCACCGCCGGATACTTTTCCGCATCGAGCAGGCTCGTTAGAAGCACATGCACCTCCCCACAGCCAGGGCGATTGGGATCACGGTGAGTGTAGCGAATCACGCGAATTGTTTTGCCAGGGCGACCCGCGCGACGATCGTTCTTGCCGAGATAGATCGTCGATAAGAAGGAGCCATCGCTGAGCAGCTTTTCGACTGCAAAAAGCTGGGATTTCTTCGCTCGAATCAGAAACCCAATCCGCCGCTTTAGAAGCGGGTAGATGATCGGTGCGACACCAAAGTGTCGATCCGCCAGCAGTAACATGCTGGGCGTCAGATGCTGCAGCAGTGCCTGCGTCAGCTTCTGTTCGTTTTGGTGGTAGCTGCCAATGACGCTTCGCCAGAGTACTCGGGTTGCCAGTTCGCACAAAGAGACCACGCGGGCTTTGGGAAAGGCACCGTTAGAGGTTTTATTGGACGGCCGGCCAAAGGCTTTTCGATTCGCATCGGTATCGGGACAGTCCAGCAGCGTGCCATCAATGCCCATCATCCGCAGGCCCTTGTAGTAGGCAAATGAATGCTTTCCTGGCGAGCTTGCTAAAAGCTTGACGACCGACACGCAGAGTTTTTCCAACACGCTGGCGGAGAGTCGTTTGCGTGCCATGGTGATCGTGGCCGAAGATGGGACGGGCATCCAGCGAGCGGCCAAGAGCCGGAAGATTTGTCGATACTGCTTGCCAGGAAAGAGCCCCAAGCCAACAATGAGCCAGACCAGCTGTTGGTTGTCGATACATTTGCAGTAGCGAGTTTTAAGATGGTCGCCGATGCTACGCTGGATCGCCTTCTGTGAGAGGACGCGTTTGAGACCACGAAGTCGGGCAGAATCCTTCAGTGACGGCTCAATATTCTGAAACATGTCGCATTTCCTTTGCGGGATTGGGCTTAGACACCACAATCATGCGGGGAAATGCGACTTTTTAGATATGTCAATTTAGCGGTATTGGCCTTACGGCCCACGGCTCACCATTTCGATTTGCAATTGGATTAATTCAACAAGCCGTTGACGAGTTCCGCTACGGGAGGTTTGTCACGAAAGGCGTTGTAACGAAGGCCTTGCACCCGATGACAGGCTGGAAGCCTATCCCACGTTGCCGAAACTCTTCGCGAGTTTCGCTACGGGAGGCGTTGTCGCGGATTGCTTTTACTCGCCGGCGTTGTAAAGCAGGATCAGATCGGGCTGATCCTTGGGGCCGTTGCGGAGAAAATTGCCGACGACTACATCCAACTTTCCGTCTCCGTCGAAGTCGGCCGTCTGGAGAGCTAAATGTTGATGAGACCTGGCTTCGACCTTGGTTGGCTTAAACTCGCCCTTGGCCGTCTGTACCAAAAACACGATCGACGACGAGTCAACTGCATCGACTTGTTCCTGACTCTTGCCGACTAATAACGAGGTGGCGATCACATCCATATCTCCATCGCCGTCAAAGTCACCCGCTTGCGCAGCCATCGCGCCGGGCATGTTGCACAGATGGTGGTGTTTCCACGGATACGTTCCTTCGTTCTCGAGCCACTGGACCGAATGATGCGGCTTGGCGCCGCGATCAAACGAATCACCGTTGGTGTACAGCACATCCACGTCGCCATCGCCATCGAGATCGACGATTTGAATGCCGCTTGAACCGTACGCCGGATTCGGAGCTCCCCATAACAACTCGCTCTTAAAATGTCCTTTGCCGTCGTTGATGAAAGCTTCCACGCGTTCGTGCTCTTGTCCTAACAAAGCGATGAAGTCGAGATGCCCATCTTGATTCAGATCGATCGGGGGAACGTGAATCGGTCCGTGACGTTCGTCAACGGTTTCCACAGTGAACTGCGGCACCCCGTCTTCCATACGGTTTTCGTTTCGCATCAAGAAAGTCTTGCCCGTGGTCCTCCATCCAAACGCCGCTACGAGCAAGTCGATGTCACCATCGGAATCAAAGTCCGCAGGCCGAACGTCGGCGAGCCGGCTGAGTCCATCCAGCAACACGGTCTTTTCGAATTTCTCAATGCCGCTTTCGCCTGTCTCCTCGCCGCCTGAGTTCGTGCTGCGATGCAACCACACGATTTGACCGAGATCGCTCTCGTTGGCATTGAATTCGCCGATGTCCGCAATGACCAGATCGTTTTTCCCATCCTGGTCCAGATCACACGGCTCCACGTGAACCGGTTGCAACACGGTACCAAGCCGGACGGTCGGATGGTCGGGCTCCGACGGCCAATGCGCCTTCACCGCGCCGGTGCTGATATCGCAATAGACAATCGCGGGGGTCGGTTTCATGCCAAGATCGATCCACTGGATGTTCGTAATGCCTGGTGGACGATTGTCGGGAAAGTCGGCGGTGACGCGTTCAAAACGAACGGGCGACGGGGGATAACCGGCGATGCCGTTGGTGAGAATCAGTTCCTCGGGCGCCTGGTACTGAAAGAATTTCATGACGTCATCCACTTCGGGAACCTGCAAGTCGGTTCGTCCCGAAATCTCATAAAGCGCGAACCCTTGATACACTTCGCCAACCCATTCCTCGACCGTCGAGCTTTCCGGAGGAGAGGTCGAGTGACAATCGCCACAGAACTTGTCGACCTGCGGCCGCACCCGATTCACGAAATTCAGCTTCTCTAGTTCACTGAGGGCCGGCTGATTTGCCGCATCGTACCCCGGAACCGCGTGAGGCTCGTCGACATTTTTAACACTAGCCTGCTTGGGTGGCACTTTCGTATCGGCCGCGTCGTTGCAGCCGACACTTGTCACCAAGAAACCAAGCAAACAGAAGGCGACGTAGCGAAGATTTGGAAACATGGTTTGCAACAATGATGACATGAACGGGCGAATCAACGACATAGAAAGTTTAGCATGAACCGCGAATAGCAGCATCACCTAAGAATCCGCTCCCAGGTTCGCGAGTCGGCTTCCGCATGTTGAAGTTGCGTGTTTTTCAGAACCCGAAGTGTAAGTTTTGAAGTTGCTGTTTTTGTGCCGGAGACACTTTAGGGGATAGCCTTGGACTTTAGTCCAAGGTTTCGGTTCTGAAATTGGCACCAAGAAAATCCCTCGGACTAAAGTCCGAAGCTATCGAGATTTGGCGCTCGGGACGTGCGATTTATTACTTGTGATTCTAATAATCGCTGAATGAACGTAGGGTGGGTCGAGTTCGTGAGGTGACTGGTGGGTCGTCGCAAAACCGACGAACTCCACTCAACA
>CAXBHV010000919.1:0-3781 GCA_963974855.1 uncultured Rhodopirellula sp.
TTGTCGCTGGGAAAGATTTGTGCTGAGTCGGGCTATGCCAAAAAGGCGAATGAGCTTTTTACGGATGCTCTCAACACGCTCTTCGATGCCGAAAGTGACGACGTTGCCGATAGTCATTACAAAGTTTATTTCGGTCTTGCGGTAGGCGAACATTTCGAACAGATTGCTCAAGTGATGTCGGATAGGGAGTTACTCGACGTCAGTAAACGAATCGTGGCAGTGGCTCCCGATGTGGACCTGCTGGGAGCGTTTGGCCGTGGGCTGGGGGCAGCAGGCAAAACAGATGTCGCAGATGCGATTTACAAAGACCTTCCGCTTCCCGTGCTGCGGATACAACTCTCAACGGGCATACTGCATGGCCTTGCCTTGCGGGCGACTCGCTTAGAAAAGCCGGTGTCAATTGATCCATCGACTGACGAAAGCCGGGATCGAAGTCTTGTCATAATTGATCGCATCATCGCAGATAAGCCCTCACCTGAATTCAATCTCGCGGGAAAGCAAAGGCCTGAACGCGACTTTCTCGGAGCGTACAATGTTTCAAAGACCGATGCGCCGAATGGTGAGGACAAAGTTTGGCAAGAGGTCGAAGAACTGCCCGAGCTGACTTTGGAAGAATTTTTGCAAGTTCGCCTCGATGTAATGTCCGCCCTTTGGGGGCACGGCAGTGTATACGGATTCCCCGACGTGGAAGGAAAGCACGACTTCTTCGTCTACGAGGACAAGTTTTTTGATCGAACACAGAAGATTGAAATTCAGGCTTCTGACTATCTTCCAGAAATTCTTCCATCCGCAGTCGCGGACGTGCAAAAGACACTGGCCAAGCATCCTTTGTGGCGGGTCATGGTCCTCGGTCATGGAGAGGATGCCAAGGATGAGTTCTTTGTAATCTATCCTGATGCCATCCAAATCTTGCAGGCAGAAAATGGTCAGTCGATGGCGGATGCGATCAAAGCGAACGCAACGCTGCGGTCTGCCGACAGGTAAAGCTTGGCGAACTCATCGTCCGTCCGCGAGTCATGCGGTGACGTGACACGAGGTGTAAACGCCACCTATTGGGTTAACGCGATGCCGCGACTCGCACAGCAGTCAGGAATAGACAGAAAAATTAGCGTGACAGAAAAATAAGGAAGCCGCGTGTCGGCCAAGGCATCTTTCTGTCATTACCTAATCGAACGATGGCTACGGGAAGAGAGGATGGTGGTCAGAAAGACTGCCAGGCATCCCCGTTTTTCTGCCGCGATTGGTCCTGAGTCATGGGATCACGCCCGCCGCGGCAACCAACAGTACCTTTGCGGAATATACCCCTCCTAATCTTAATCGTACTCTTAAACTTTATCTCCTTCGGTTGCTCGTGAGCGAGCAGGGGATTGCGCTGTCGGGATTTACAGGAAAATGAAGATGACAGGAAAATGAAAAAGCCCAAGTGGCGATCAGAGAATCTTTCTGTCGCACCAAATTTTCTGTCATTCCCTAATCGAACGCAGGCTACTGGAAGGAAAGTTGAGTGCGAGAGAGACTACCGGGCATCCCCGTTTTTCTGCCGCGATTGGTCCTGAGTCATGGGATCGCGCCCGTCGCGGCAACCGACCGTACCTTTGCGGAATATACCCCTCCTAATCCTAATCGTACTCTTAAACTTCATCTCCTTCGGTTGCTCGTGAGCGAGCAGGGAATTGCGCGGTCGGGATTTACAGGAAAATGAAGATGACAGGAAAATGAAAAAGCCCTAGTGGCGATCAGAGAGTCTTTCTGTCGCACCAATCTTTCTGTCATTGCCTAATCGAACGCCGGCTACTGGAAGGAAAGTTGAGTGCGAGGGAAACTGCCGGGCTCGTCGTTTTTCTGCCGCGATTCGTCCTGAGTCATGGGATCATGCCTGTCGCGACAACCGATCATCCTTTGCGGAATGAACAATTCATAATCTCGATCGTCTTTGGTTGTCCGTTACGGAGCGGAGATTGCGCGGTCGGGACTAAGATTACGATTAAGAGATGGGGGTGTTGGAAGGATTCATCGCTAGAAGTCCATCGCGGCGATGCACAATTCGTCCGCCAGATAGCCGTCTCGAAGAAACTGTGCTTTTCGCGTTTGATCACGAGCCAGTTCCTGTTCGATAAACAAGCGGGCTAATTTTCCTTTTCGATAGCTGCCTAATTTTGGCAAGGTTTGTTCATGAAGTCGAATCAATTCATCGAATTGGTGCTGCATCGCGGTAGGTTCGTTCTCAATATCTGCTACCAGAAGCTTTGCATGTAAAAGATGACGGTGGGCATTGTACTCGTCGAGCACGTCGGCATATCCGAGCTGCCGGAGACGTTTGATTTGATCCAATTCTTGCTGACAGAGCACGGCGGATTGCCGAAGCTGGGGAAGGATGGATTGCGAATCCTCTTTGCTGTGAGCGAGATGATGCTCCGCGACGGTCGTACGATGCCGCGCACGGTTGAGTTCCATTGTGGACACGGCGCCGTCCTTCCGCTGTTTCGTCAAATAGCTCAACTCTTCGTTGTAGAGCTGAACGACCCGTTCCAATTGACCGAGGGCGTCAGCGGGATTTTCTTGCGCGCGGGCCAATAAGTATCGCGAACCCGCTAGTCGTCGCATCGCCATGATCCGTTTCAGTTTGGACCCGAATCCTAGCTCGGCCATTTTCTCGTGACGTTGCAACTGTCGGCTGCGTATTTCGACTAGCAGAAGACATTGACGGACAACCTCGGCTTGGTTGTTCTCGGCGAATGCGAGGTTGTGGCGTGCTTTTGCCAGATCGACACGAGCCAGATCGACCTCCGCTTCGGAACTGGACTGACGTTCCAATAGGTCGGTTGCGGTTTTCAGCTCCGTTTGCAGAAAATCGACGACAGCTTGCATTTTTGCAACGTAAGCCGCACTCGGCTCGGCTTCCGGCTCCTCTGCCAATGCCGATAGGCAGGAGACCGCAGCAACGACCGAACCGATCCATTTGAAACGACGAATTGATCGTGAAAAATTCATGGGACTCGGACTTAGGCGTTGGTGCATACGTGGCAGGAAATGTGCAAAGATTTGTCCTTTATCTTAGCGGCGGCGAACTCGTTCAGCATCTCCCCGCCCTTCAGTATAGCCACGCTCGCCCGAGCGTGGAAAATCCGATGAAGATCGCAAACACTGTGGCCAAGCATGAACCGCCTTGTCACACCGCTTGAGCGATGTAAGCTCACAGCGGAGCGTCATCCATCATGCACGGCAATGTCGCTGTGCAATGCTTCGAGGTTTTCCAACCCTGGTTGTGAATCATGATACGCACCTCTCTGTGCGACCTATTGGGAATTGAACATCCAATCCTGAACGCGCCGATGAGTCGCACCGCTGCTGCCGAGCTCGCTGCCGCCGTATCCAATGCCGGTGGATTAGGGATGATCGGCGGGACAACCCGCGGCGGCGCAGACTGGTTGCGGCAGCAGATCCGCAGCACGCGAGCATTAACGGATCGGCCGTTTGGTGTCGGCTTTATCTCATCGTTTTCAAGCATTGATGAACTTGTGCAAGTCGCTTTGGATGAACGCGTTTCGGTCATCAATCACTCCTTCTCCGATCCCACTCCCTATGTCAATGCAGCACGAGACTGTGGCACTCGAATATTCGCCCAGGTTCAAAGCCTAGAGCAGGCGAAGCGGGCTGCCGATGCAGGTGTCGACGCTATCATCGCCCAGGGAGGCGAAGCGGGAGGACACACGGGAACTCTGGGAACCATGGCATTTGTTCCCGCGGTGGTTGACGCCGTCGGTCGTCTTCCGGTGCTTGC
>CAXBHV010000920.1:0-3779 GCA_963974855.1 uncultured Rhodopirellula sp.
GGGTAATGCGTGGGACCCGGCCGCTCACGCGTCACGGCTCACTAAATCAACAGCCTGCGGCTAGCGGGCTGTCGGCTCAGAAATGCGGGGAAAACCACATGCCAGGACAGACGCACTAATTGCTAGGAGCTAGTTGGCTTTCGGCGATTTGCTTAATCGCGGCGTCGAAACGCTTGTCTTCGTGTAGTACCAACCTTGCCTTCCTGGCCTCTGCTAACGCTTCGTCCTGCTTGCCTTGCTCTCGCAGCCGATTGATCTGCTTGAGCCGTAAATTACCATTGCTGCTGTCCAGGCGGATCGCATTGTCCATCGCGGCAAACGATTCTTTGTATCGCTCTAATACGTACGCAGTGTCGGCGTAGAGCTCTTCACACCTCGCTCGCTCGGCCATCGTTTCACTCTGCTCGCAATCGAGCCCGGCTAGCGATTTAGCTAAAAAGTCGAAGTCGGGAGAGGGGCGAGTGATCAGATAGGCCGCTGCGGCTCGGTAGTTCTGTGTCGTTGCCGGCACGATGCTGTCGAGCGAGATCTCCGGGTAGGATTCCAGAATCTTTAAAGCGACCGCAGTTTGACTCGGTTGTCGCTCTAGCAGCTTTCGTAAATACGTGGCTCCGAGTTCCGGCTCGTTACTGTCGAATGACAGCCGGGCTAATTGCAGTAAACCGGTGGAGTACGTGCCGTAGAGTGTGCTGAGCTGATCGAGGATCGCGCGTGTTCTCGCTCGATCGGTGTACACAAAGTCCAAATACAAGCTTGCCGTCCTCGCTTCTCGCGATAACGGCCGAACACGTAGCTCCGCTTCCGCGTTCTCCAGTGCGGTGATGTAGTGCTTCGAAAGCGGCTGGTTCTCGGCAATGTCACCAGAATCTTGATCGGATTTGTGATCGCCCGATTTGTGATTAACTGGTGTCGCACTGACTGCTGCGTGCTGCGAATGCCACTTCAAACGGCGGACCGCGGGTGCCGTTTGCAAATAGAGTGTGCGGATCTGTTCGGTTGATTTTGGGTTCGCTTGCACGACTTCGTCATAACGGGCTAAGCGGAAATAAAGATCGCTGAGTGTGTGATAGGCGGCGGGGGATGCAGTTTGTTGGGCGAGTTGCTGCAATGGCGCAATCAACTTCTCCAGTTCCGCAGGCTCGACACCGCGCCGGCCGAGTAGCGTTTGCGAGTGACGGACGATTGCATCGACATCGGCGTCGGTTTGCAGAACACTGTAGGCCCATGCAGTGGGCAGGATCGCCAGAGCGGCAACCGCGATCGATGGCGTCAGCGATTTTTTAGTTTGGAAACGGATCCGTGGCTTGCGTTTCGTTGTAGCCGGTTGGATTTGCAGGGCATCGTCGGCGGATTCCGAGAGCTCTTCCGAAGAATCCAGTTCATCGGTAAGAACTTCGGCACTGCCGTACCCCTCGTCTGCATCGATGTAGTCGCCTGGGGCATCGCGCTGGAAACCGGTATCGCGGACTCGTGGCGCGACGAGGTACCCGCGAGTAGCGGCGACGGGCAAAAAGATCGCACAGGCGATTAAATTGGCGGGGATGATCAGTCCCATATCGAAAATCTGGGAAACGGCCAGCGAGCCAAGGATGTACCAGCCGGCGACTCGCAGTCCATGGTCCACGGGATCGGGCGAGGCGTTCAGTTTGTTCAGCGAGCGGATCACTCCGACAATCAGCACACCGATGAACAACAGCCCAGGGATGCCTTGCTCGGTAAACATTTCCAGCCACAGATTATCGGCATGGTGGGCCCATCCGTCACTGGTCTTATTTAGCTTGGTGAGGTGAGCATCGGCAAATGTACCCAGCCCGCTGCCGGTTGGCAGGTACGTAGCTGCGGCCGCCATGACGTCACTCCACAGTGGCAATCGGCCATCATTCAGCAACGTCGATTCGTCTTGATCGGACAGCAATTCCATTCGATCCAAAGACGTCAGATCGAGATTGAACGGCACGATCAACAGGGCCACGGCGATGGCCAATACGGCAATGATCACCGGGATACTGGCGGTACCGCGGCGAGCCCGGATCCAACCCAACGCGAGCGTGAATCCGATCATTGCGCTGACTAATCCGCCGCGTGAGCCACAGACCAGTAGTGCGGCAGTGCACAGTACCAAGCTGATCACCGCGATACTGGAGTCACGGTCACTGGCTAGCGAGATTAGGTCGTTGACTTCGAAATTTTCGTCGTCAACTTCGGCGCCGATCAAGGCGGACAATCGCCACGCCAGCACTCCCATACTGGCGCCGACGCCGATGTTCATCAATAATGCGGCGTTATTGCGATTGATAAAGGTGGCAAAGTGGGCGCCGCGATTGATCGCGTTCATGCCTAGTAGGTCGGTCTCGGGACTGACGAGCTGGAAAATGCCCAGGGCGGCGTGCACGGCAGCGCCGGCTGCGAGCCCGGCCATTAGCAACACCAAGCGTCGGCGATTTTGAAAAACGCTGGCGGACGTCCAGGCGAGTGTCGCGACAACCAGCAACATTGCCACGGCGTGCCGCGAGGCAGCTACGTCGATCGAGATCGGATGCCAGCTCGATTGGGGAGTGCTGCCGAGAATCGGGTTCAGCCAGCTGGTGTAGGCGGCGGCGGAGCCGGGGTTGAGCAGGCCAGTCAAAAATCCGGGCAGCGGCAGCGTTTGGAACCAAGCGAACGCGGCCCAGCCGAGCAGTAGGATTGCGAGCCAATGGAATCGGGGACCGCCTTGAGTCTCGCGGTCGATGATCGAAGGTAGAGCGAGAACCCCTGCAGCGATCACGGCAACCGATGATGCCCACTGGGCCCACGGCAGGATGCCGCCGTAATCAAACGCGATGGCGCAAGGCAGCACCGTCAAAATGCATGCGGATGCCCAAAGCGATATTTGAATGAGGAGAGGAGCGATCGATTTCATGAAAGGTTTTCAGAGCTGCGTATCCTGGTGGTCCCAATCGGGACGCCATGGAATTAGCTGGCGTCGTGGATCTTGTTGAGGATCCCGCGTGAAGGATGTTTAGCAAGATCCACTACAGTTTGGGGAGGATCTTTGGCAAGGTCCACTACGGTGATTCGTTGTTGCGGGAGTTGGATGAGGTTTGAAGGCAGTATCAGGACGCGTCGTTTTGATTGCATTACCGAAGCGAAAAGTCCGTTTTTGATCGGCTTGAAGCCTTAGTCGCAGTAAATCATTTGGCCGCAAATGATAGGCGGGAGGCTGGCCCACGGTGAATTGCGAATGACAGGCTGGAAGCCTATCCCACAGCCAACCCTAGCATCCTTGGCCTATTGGGCCTTAGTTTAATAGAGGGTGTGCAAAAGTCATTAGTTGTTTGGACAAGATTACAACCTGACTGGCTTTTGAAGACGAGGCTGCGTCGTTTGGATTAGTAAATCCTTAGATGATTGAAACGCAAGTTCGTTCCCGACCGCTGAAGGTATTTTAGTCATGTACCACTGGTGGGGAATTGCAGTTATGTAGCCAGCGAATTGAGGGGGCGATGGTGTCCGCAGCGAGGTGTTAGCGGAGACGGAGGGGGGCGTAGCGAAAGTCGCGGAGACTTTGGTCGGTGTTGGCGGAAACAGGAAACCGACGAGCTGAGTCGCCGGGCGACATTGAGCAGGCCGGGTCAATTCGCGATAGCGAAATCAGCTTCATCTCCCCGAAACTTGATGTGGGGAGGTCAGAACGAGCGGAGTAAGTTCTGGGCGGGAGTGAACCGAACACCACCTCCCCTCGGGGGAGGTCAGAGTCGGCGGTAGCCGGCTCTGGGTGGGGCTCGCGGTGTTAGAAG
>CAXBHV010000921.1:0-3776 GCA_963974855.1 uncultured Rhodopirellula sp.
TTTTCGTATAAAAACGAACGCTATGTCCCCGATCCTACAGGGCGACGCTTCTTGCCAGAGTATGTCGTCAAGGTGGTTAACGAAAATGCCGATCGCTTTGGACCGTACACGGCGGCCCCAGCCAGCGCGAATGCATTTTGGCACCGCTACGTCGAAATCGTTTATATGCCACGCTCGGTCGTGGTCCCCGTGTTCCTGATCGTCTTTCTCACGGTGCTGTACTTTGTCGGACGTTTGTTCACATTCGGGCTGGGGCATTGGTTTGTTCGCTCGTTCGATGCTGCGATCTTGCGAATCCCGATCGTCAACAAAGTTTACGGCAGCGTAAAACAAGTCACCGATTTCGCCTTCAGTGAACGCGAGATCGAGTTCAATCGCGTGGTGGCGATTGAGTACCCGCGGCAGGGCGTTTGGTCGCTTGGGTTTGTCACTGGCAATAGCATGAAAGAGATCTCGTTGGCCACCGGCGAACCGATGCTCAGTGTGCTGATGCCAACCAGTCCGATGCCGATGACAGGATTTACCGTGACTGTCAGACGCAGCGAAGCGATCGACTTGGATCTGACCATCGACGAAGCAATCCAATTCGTCGTCAGCTGTGGCGTCGTTGTCCCACCGCAACAGCGTTACGATGTACCGGTTGCGGCACGATCCGCTGCCGTGATCAAGCCCAACGCGATCACTCAAGAGCGAAAATAAAGATCCCGTTTAAGTAGGGCCGGTTCCCACCGGCCGCCCTTGACGGCTCGATGGAGTCGGCCGGTAGGAAATGGAATCGGCCGGTAGGAACCGGCCCAACGCTCTGTCAGCGTTTTAATATGCGACAGCTAATTCCCCTCGATCTTGAGTGTCAAGTCGATGGATTGGGCTAAGCAGTTAGGCAGGAGTCTTTCAGTAAATTGGCCGTTTTGGCGCTAGCCACGGTTCCGGCGCTGAACCGGGGCTAGCGCCCAAACGCGGGCGCTGTGAAGCATTTAGAGACGGCAAATTACGGCATTTGCGTTCCGTAGCTACGCTCGCCAGAGCGTGGATGATTGCCGGCCAATACGAATCACCACCTTCTGGCGAAGGTAGCTACGAGAAAATGCTTCACAGCGTTCGCCCAAACGGCTAACGGGATATCCCCCAATGATTCCAGCCTACCGGCTTAAAGCAAACAATGGGCTTCAAGTAAACAGCTTGGCGATCGGAATCCCATTGTCGGTGATCGGCACGGGGCGGTCGCCATCGTACAGATATTTGCTCGGGTCGATCCCCAACGACGCATGGATCGTCGCGAAAAAGTCGGGCACGCTGACCGGATCTTTCACAATCGATTGCGACAATTCGTCGCTTTCGCCATAGGCACCGCAGTGATTCAAACCGCCACCTGCCAATACGCAGGTGAACGTTTTGCCTTGATGTCCTCGTCCGCCGCCGCCATCAAATTGAGGCGGACGACCAAACTCGCTGGTGATCACAATCAGCGTTTTATCGAGCATCTTGCGAGCTTCTAAATCGTGGATCAGCGTCGCCATCGCCACATCCAAATCTTGGATCAAATGGTGCTGGTTCACAATTCCAGCGTTATGGACATCCCAGCCAGTTCCATTCACGAAGTTCAAATTGTGCGAGACTTCGATGAAACGCACTCCTCGTTCGACTAGGCGACGTGCCAACAAACATCGCTGACCAAACTCGCCGCCATAACGATTGCGCAGTTCGTCCGATTCCTCATCCAACTTGAAGACGCGATTGAACTCGGGGCCGCTTAGCTTCAACGTTTGCGACAGCGCATCGTCGTAGTCAAGAAGCTTCTTGTCGCCAGCAAAACGTTGTCGAGCGGCATCGCGAGTGGTCGCTAGAAACTGCTCGCGTCGCGATTGGCGATCCGAGTGAATGCCGTAGGGATGCGACAACCCCGAAGGGCCTTTGGATGTATCGGTCAAGTACAAGTAGCCACTCGATGCGCCCAAGAATCCTGGGCCTCGAGAAACGTTCGGATAGCCGATCAGTACGTACGGCGGTGCATCGTCGCTGACGGCTCCTAATTGATTTGCCACGATCGAACCAAGAGACGGATAGACCACCGTCCCGGTGACAGGTCGCCCCGTATGCATGCGGTTGGACGCGGCGGCATGTTCGTCGATCACATCGTGGTGGACCGTGCGAACCGCGGTGACGCGGTCCATCAACGGTGCCAGCATCGGCAAATGTTCACAGACCTCGACGCCCTGGACCGCAGTCGGAATTGCGTCGTAGTAGGAACCTGGTTTTTTCGTTTTTGGATCGCCACGACGTTTGGGATCAAAGGTATCAATTTGTCCCATTCCGCCACCCAGCCAAATCGAGATCACATGCTCCGCTTTGCCAAGTGGCATCGGCGAAGCCTGCTCGTTGCCGTACGCCGACAGCGCTGGCAAACAAGCGGCGCCCGCCGCCAGCGAGATTGCGTTACGGCGATTCAGTTTCATGCGATCGATTGTCATGTTCGTTTTTCAAATGGGAGATAATAGGTTTCCAGCCAATGTGGGGTAGGCTTCCTAGCCTGTCATCGGTGTCCAAGTTATGCGGCCGCCTAGCAATTAACATCCCGACGCATCGCGTAAGCGAGGGAATATCAGTCTTGACTCGGTCCCTCGCTTACGCTTCGGGTTATGATTTTCCTAGTCCGGCCACTTACGCGTCTGGCTCAGTAAATCAACATTATGGAATCCAAACAAACTCGGGGGAATTGAACACAGACCACACCACGTCCTCATACCGCTCACGCCAAGCGGGAACCAGTCGAGGGTCCGGCGGATCGCCTTCGAGGGCTCGTTGCTCTAATTCCATTTTAATACTGTTGGCTTTCGCTGCTAAATGGTTGGACCACGAAACCCGCCCCAACATCGGCGGGTAGACCGGCTCGCTAATTTCATTCGCAGGAACCAATCGCGAATCGAATCCTTCGGCTAGCACCGAGACGAACGCGTCACGTTCTGCCGTGGTCGGCATTCGCGTCAGAAAACGCAAGTAGATCGATTCGAGTAGCGATTGCGGACTTTGCGTCGTCACCGCAAGCTCCGCCAACTCGCTGGCGTCGGTTGCGGAAGCCGTCCAGGAAGCGAACACGCCGTTGGCGATCGCGCCCGGTTGTAGCACATTCGGCTCGACGTCCCGTTCGCTGATTGCCGATTGGCGTGACCCGGTCCATCCAAAGGCTTCGAGCACATCGACGACTGCCGTCGCTCGGGGGAACGCCAAACTTGGACGGTCCCGTTCATTCGAAAGCGTCGCGAAC
This sequence comes from uncultured Rhodopirellula sp., assembly GCA_963974855.1. Taxonomy (GTDB): domain Bacteria; phylum Planctomycetota; class Planctomycetia; order Pirellulales; family Pirellulaceae; genus Novipirellula. Next base: position 3,263 of record CAXBHV010000921.1, read on the forward strand.
ATCCAAGCACGCCGAGGTGTGCCCATGCTGACCATCGTCGTCGCGGGACGCCTGGCCTCGGGATCAAACGATAATTCCTCGACGTCCATCGGACGCCCTGAACAAGCGACCATCGAATCGACCACTTGCTCGGCCGTCAAACGCCGTCGATCGGGCGAAGCAAAAAAGCGATGCTTCGGTTCTGCCATTCGGTTGTTTCCAATCGCTTGGCGTTGATACAGATCCGAGTTCAAAATCAAGCGAACGACATACTTCATGTCGTAGTCGTTTCGCACCAATTCATTAGCCAACCAGGCGAGCATCTCGGGATGGCTCGGCGTCGTGGAGTCCCAGTCGTCGACCGGTTCGACGATGCCGGCCCCGATCAGTCGTTTCCAAAGTCGATTCACGATCACGCCGGCGAACCGCTGATTCATCGGCGAGGTGATGGCAACCGCCAACCGCTCTCGCGTGTCCGATGGGTTCTGAACCAAATCATCGGGCGTGGCTGCCACATCGACGAATCGATCAAACG
>CAXBHV010000922.1:0-3776 GCA_963974855.1 uncultured Rhodopirellula sp.
GCCTTGGCAGCCTCCTGGTGGGATGATGCTTTGGTCACCTGTGTCAATCGATTCAGTGACAAATCGGACCGCGCCATCGCCCATCAACACGTGACATCCGCCTTGGTGCCGACTGCCCGCGGTGAACCACCCAAACGCATTATTCGTTGGCCAAGAACGAGCTTGGCTGTAGCTATTTGGTGGTCGGATCGTATTGAAACCGGTGAAGTGAGGAAGACCGTGATGCCAACGGTGGCCTCGTTGAAACAGAGCATTCCCTTCGATGGTGGCTGATGCACTATAGAACTGAGGTCTCTCGGGATCGATTTTACCCGTGTACTCAGCATCGTTAGGGGCACGGCATGGATTCACACCGTGGACCCAAGCACCGATGATTTCGCGTCGATTTGCGTCAACGACCATTTCGCCCGCGGCAATTGTATTTGCGGTCCCGTCCAAAATATCGCGGAATTTGGTGACACGTCGTCCACGAAACATGCCACGATCCCAGCGGGATTGCTTTTGGTAATCCCATTGTTGGCTTCCAGTACGGATGGTCCCGTCGTCGTTGATACCACAATCTTGCTCTTCGTACCCCGAATCACCGAGAGACGCGGCGTAGTTGCTGTATCCAAAATTGCCAGCGACACTTTCGGTCGGATCGCTGGGGCAACGAAATCCTTTCACCTGAGTTCGCCAGGGGATGTAGGCCGTATTTCCGAGGGCCGGACCCATGGCTGGGAATGTGCCGCCATCATTGTTGGGGTTACTGATTTGTTCCCATAACGCTTGTTGTTCGATGAACGGCAACAGACCCACAAGCCAGCTTAGTTCAAAGTTGTTGTTCATGTTTGGGGTACCGCCTGCATACGTTCCCCCCATTTGCATTGGGAACTGATCATACGCGGCATGATAATTGTGCAGCCCCAAGCCAATTTGTTTGAAGTTGTTGCTGCAACTCATGCGTCGGGCCGCCTCGCGGGCCGCTTGTACGGCTGGCAGCAACAAACCAACAAGCACGCCGATGATGGCGATTACCACCAGCAACTCGACTAATGTGAAACCAGATTTATGTCTGATCTTCATAATCCACCTCTGTAAATAAAAACTAGGAAACATAAATGAACAGGCGTTTGCTTGTTCTATCGCAGAAGCTCGGTCGGGAGATTAATACCCGCCGGGTCTGCTTGATCACTCATTGCCGCCGTATCAGGGTTAATCGCAGTCAGCGAACCAGGTTCGACAGACTCCCAGCCAGCCCGGTTCCGGGCCCCTTCTCCTGGCAGCCGCAGCCAAGATCTACAAGGCAGAGTGAATGGATGCACAACCTTTGTAGGTTCGCCAGCAGTGCAAAATTCGATGAATGAGCTTCTAAGGCGGCCTTGGCAGGTCCGATGCTATCCCATGGTATAACACGTGATTACGCGAGCGAGAAGAGAAAAGCGGGAATTTTATCGTCTTTTAATGGTGGCCGAGTGCACGCAATATGGGTTAGGTTCAAGAGAACACGCCCTTAAGAGCACAGCGAGTTTGAATGAAGTGGTCTAAAACGCCATCCAACGTAGGTTTGATGTTGCGAGTCACGTTAGGCAATGCGAAACATCCCATTGCGTTCAAGCGGAAGTTCGGTGTCGCGGAGTTCGCGTGGGAGGATGGGCATTTAGCACACAAAATGAGGGCGAGCCGCCCCGCTGGAACTGGGCTTGGTCAGCCGATTGCGAGCGCTGCGGGCGTTAGCGATGTCGATGGCATAGGGCAATCGCGGAGCATCACCGTAAGTGATGCAGCTATGCTCGCCCGAGCATGGATGATTGCCATGCAAACTAAAATCACCACCTTCTGGTAAAGGTAGCGATGAAAAAATGCGTCACCACGTTGCCCAAAAACGGCTAGCTGAATCAGCTGGCTTCGAAGTTGAAGGAGCAGAGGAAGACAAGCGGCGAAGCTAGAAAATTCAGCAATACCACCGTTTTGGGCAGTCCAGGCGAATGCCAATGACTCAGTCGTACAGGCCTCGTCCACGTCTTGCACGGTGCAGCGTCGCTGAGCAACCGGTCATAAGAAACACATGCGAACTTGATCCCAATGGTTGCGACGTTAGGATCTCGATCGCCGCTGCTCGTTGAGAAAGTCGAGGACCGTTTTTCGGCCCCGTTGGATTTGATCGCTCATCAATTGACGTGCCCGTTTGGAATCACGATCTCGTAAGGCTTGCAGCAGTTCTGCCTTCGATTCGCATGTCTTCTGGGCAACGTCGGCCGTCAACAATCGCGGATCATTGCGTTGGACCTCAAAGACCGTGCCGATCGCCCGATTGTCGCTAACAACTTTGGCAAGCAGAGGATTTCGCGACGCCTCGACCAACAGTTCATGAAACTGCTGCTCATCATCCATCCAGCGATCCAACTGACGTTTGTTGCTATGACCTTTGGATGAATCGCAAATTTGCTTGGCGGTCTCTCTGGCTCGATCAAGAATGTACTCGAGTTCTTCCAGTTGATCCTCGGTGATATACAGTGCGGCTTCCCCTGCGGCGCAACTTTCCAGAGCGTCTCGCAAAACGTACAGGTTGTTGAGATCTTGGCGATTTGCTTTGCGAACATAGGCTCCCGCGCCTGGAACGTGATCTACCAAGCCTTCGCTGGCCAATCGATTGATCGCCTCGCGAACCGGAATCACGCTTACTCCGATTTCTTCTGCAAGCGTACGATTGACCAACTGTTTCCCCGGTGGAAACTCACCACTGGCAAGCCGATCTCGGATATACTCGTACGACATTTCAGCAAGACTTTGATCCACGGATGTGCTCGGTTGCGTGGTGGGACGAAAGGGAAAGGCAGTGATGGAACACGGGTTCTTTGTTGGTTCACAAGAGCCAACGCTGGAACCATCGCAGAGGTTTATCGGCGACAAGTGTCGGCGGCTGGGGCCTCTCGCAGGCTTGCCGGCGATACATGCGTCCATCATGTTATAACATCAAGCATTTTGTGTCCAACGGAAAACGGACAGACGCCCTCCACCACAAATGACGGCAAGCCCATAACGTACATGTTGACGTGCAAGCTTAAATGTGTACCTTTAGGTGCAGGAATCGGGGCCGGTAGCCGTTCTCAATTAAAAAAGTTCGTTCATCGTTGAGACTTCGAAACGCTCGAAGGTCGGAAACCCAGCAGACGAATCATGATCGCACACACTTTTTCCGCCACACAAGCGTCGCAACAACAAGCGGCGTAAGCCATCCATTTGAAAAGGATTTGAAGCATGCAAACCATTAACACGCGAGCCACTGTTGGCGAACTTGTTCGCGAGGCCCTGGCTAGAAAGGGCAACGTGCGTAAACAAGCGATGCGTTGTGATGAAAGCTCAGCGTTCGAGACGATTGTGGAGGTGGTGCCATGAGCGATTTGTCGACCAGTTACGTTGATCTCGCTGCGGAAGTTTCCATTCAAGAAGGGGGGACGATCAGCAAAACGCTGTACCAGGATGCCTCGTTGAAAGTGGTCTTGTTCGGATTCGATGCCGGCCAAGAACTCTCCGAACACACGGCGGCTGTGCCTGCAGTGCTTCAGTTTCTCGATGGTAATGCGACCGTGACGCTGGGCGAGAAGTCGATCGACGCATCGGCAAATACGTTCATTCACATGGCCGCAAATTTGTCGCACAGCATCACGGCAAACCAGCCCACAAAAATGTTGTTGCTGCTGCTCAAAGGCGCTAAGCCCGATGCCTGACCGAATGAATTAAACCTTTTGTCGTTTGCCAAATTGGATCTTAGTTAACGTTGTATTTGTCGTTCA
>CAXBHV010000923.1:0-3774 GCA_963974855.1 uncultured Rhodopirellula sp.
GGCGTGGACGATGGAAATACTTGGCGCACAAAGGATCGGGCGGCAATAATTATGACTCGCACGAACTGCTCAAAGAGTACCGCTTACCAGACACGGCCCCCGACGCTCCCGGTCAACTTTTCGACCTGGAAACCGATCCCGGCGAGACGAAGAACTTATCCGCTTCGCATCCCGAAGTCGTGCAAGAGTTGAGCACGCTTTTGGAAGAGTCAATTCAACGTGGTCGCAGTGCGCCGATTGACCAACGTTAATCCGTATTTGCCCATGCACGCAGAAGTTTTAAAATTGCGTTATTGTCGCGTTTCCCGGCAAATCTTAACCCGAAGCGTTAGCGAGGGACCGAATCAAGATCGAGATCCCCTCGCTTAAGCTTCGGGTTGTGAAAAAAACGCAACTTCAAAACACGGAAGTGGGGAGCAAAAGTTGAGGGACGTCAAAACAATGGCTGACGTCTTGCCCCCATGGTGAAGCTTAGATGCGTCCGATGTCTAAAAATCACGGCGTGAAAAATAAATGCAGCTGGACGTTAACATCACCGCAATAAACAGCGTGCAACTTAGCACCGGTTCGAGGATTTTGTAGCGAACCAACTCCACCGGCCCAAACTCGTCGCGATTGATTTTGAACGAGGATTCTCCGCTCACAATCGCAGCAATCGTCCCCCCCAATTCACTTGTTTGCGGCGTGATGCTGCGAAGTGGGCCAATCAGGAAGCGATCGATTTTTCGCCATGTGGAAACATGGGGTCGCAGCGAACGTCGCAACTTGAACGTATCAGCGTCAAGCAAGTCGATTTGATCAATATCGTGCGCCACCATTAGTGTGGATGATCGACGGTCAATCGCAATCACTTCGACGTTGGACTGCGGCAAAGGATCACCGAGCTTCCACTCTTCGTGACTGCCGTCACGCATCAACAAGCGACATCGCTGGTCGCTTGTCAAAACGGCGAAACGCGAGTCATTGCCAATCGCGATTGAGGAAACCACCGACAAGCGATCTGGCAGCGGCACGGTCGCAGTCGGCTTGAGCGTGTCGCGATCAAAAAGCTGAAGCGAGTCGGCATCGGTAGCCAGCAGCACTGCGTCGCCACTGATGGCGAGGAAGCCAAACCCCGGTATCTCGCCATCAATCGTATGGGAAGTGACCACGTGCCACAGTTCGCTCGAAGCGGTCGCAGATTGCTTCGAATCGGTTTGCGGGGCGAGTCGCGACAACTGCTTGCCGCTAAACAAGACCATCGTATCGCCCTCGGCACTAATACCAACGCTTCGCGGCGGAGAGAGCAGCACGTCGCTGGGAAGGATATCCTGGAATCCCTCCGTGGCAGCTCCCATCATACTCGAAAGTTTTTGCAGCCAGCCGCTCGGTTGCGACCCCGAGAACGTTGTCGCCGAGGAACCATCGTCCTCATTCTCGCGATGACTCGGGTCACCTAACGCTCTACGAATTTCTCGTTTCGACGTCACTGCGATGCCGCTTGAATTGATTGCGAAGACACCATTGTCGGCGTTGATCAACTGCATGGTCGCCGTGGGCAAACGCAGACTCGGCTGAGCACGCCATTGGTTCGATTCACCAAGTACCAGCAAGTCAAATCCGCCCAGACCAAACGGGTTGAACCGACCTCCACGAACGATTGCGGTCACCAGGGTCGAGTCGTCGATCGCCACGGGGGCGAGCACTCGATTGCGTCCAAGTGCTTCGGATTCGTAGATTTCACTCCAAAGTTCGGATTTCGAATCCCATCGCAACAAACCTTCGCCTCGAGTCGTCGCGAATACTTCATCTCCCGCGATCGCGATGTGGTTGATCGTGCTGGGCCGCGTGACAAAACCGTCAAAAAAGCCACCGATCATGCCGACGACGACAAGATAGGCACCAAACATGCACGTAATACCAATCGCCAGAATCGGTGATCGAAAGCGAAGCCCAGCAAGCGTTGAAACACTGTAGAAAACGGCAAATACGAACACCGAAACGGGAATGCACAGCAGCAGTCTGAGATTCCATACATCCAATCGCAGTCCCGCGATCAAATACAACCCGATGATCAACTGGACGACACACAGGAACACAAACGCGCAGCCGCCCACAAACTTGCTTAACAGCAGCAGCCAACGCGAGACCGGTTTGCTAAGCAGCAAATGCAGCGATCCCGGTTGCAACATGTCGGGAATGATCGACGCGGTGACGAGGATACCAAGGAAGACGAGAATAAACCCGAGCAACCAATTGATGATTGTCGGCACGACGATCTGGTTCAGCAGAATCAGAAACTGAATCTTATCGACGGCAAAACGTGCAGGAAAATCCATCCCCAGATAGGTCAACATGATCGAACGTGCCGACCGTGATTCAAACACACCCGGAATAGCAGCTTCGATCCGCAAACGTGCACGACGTTTGCGTAACGTTTCGTCAATCTCGTCGGCGGCAAGTTCATCGAGCTCGCGTAGTTCACGCAATCGCGCTGTCGACTTCCAAAGTTTGGCGTCGTACCACGATTCGTCCTCGAACAATGAATTGAGCGAGTCGGCTAGCGTGGTGAAATAGAACCGCACATCTTCGCCTTGACCAACTTGCCGCAGTTCGCGCTTGACGTCTGCGGGCAATGCATTGGCGATTTTACCAACCGGCGTATTCGCTTTGCTGGGGTCGGCAATCCCTGCGGCCAGCATCGCCTTCAGCCTGCCACCGTTATCGATGTCACGATCGCGGAACGTAGTAGTGAAATCTTCGCGATAACCGATTGGCGCCAAAGCCCCCAACAGCAACCAAATTGCGATAAACGCGACCCACAAAATTCGCGACGATAACGCAGCGTGAAATGAATCGCGAATGATCGCGATGTAAGGCCACAAACGTCTCACGATGTTTCCTTGGATCTCGAGACTTCACGCATGAATGTTTCTTCAAAGGATTCACGTTTTAACTTTAGCCCGCGTAGCGAAAAACCGTTGTGTCGCAACCGGTCGACGGCGTCATCCACCTCGACCTGTGACGACAAAGGCAACGTGAACTCCACGGTCAACGGATGTGGGGGATCGGGGTTCGGAATCGCTGCAACATGACGAGGATGCTTGTCGACGACGAAGTTGATTTGGGCAAAGTTCTGTCGCAGCCACTGCATTGGTTCTTCCATCGCTGAACTTGGCTCCGGCACAGCAACGTCGAATGCCACTTCTTCGTAACGATCGAATTGAGTTAGTTCATCAATGCGTCCCGCGACACAAATCTTCCCATGTGACATGATCGCGACTCGTGAACAGATCAATTCGACTTCCTGCAAAATGTGGCTGTTTAAGAAAATCGTTTTCCCGGATTCTCGCAACCGATCAATTACCTTGCGGACTTCGTTGCGCCCCACCGGGTCGAGTCCGTCGGTCGGTTCATCCAGGACTAGCAGATCGGGATCATGCATCAGGGCTTGGGCCAGCCCGAGACGCTGATACATGCCCTTACTGAATTGCCGCACCGATTCACGGTCTCGTCCACGCAGCCCGACGAGTTCCAGTAGTTCATCGCTGCGGCGATTGATTTCAGCGCCCGACATCCGGCTCATTCTCGCGTAGTAGCGAAGTGCGGACCGAGCTGAATGGTGACGATCGACACGCAGCGATTCCGGCAAATAGCCGACTCGCATTCGTGCGGCGATACTGCCGGCCGGCGAGTCAAACAACGACGCGGAACCAGAACTGCTGCGTATGACGCCCAACAAGATTTTGATCAGTGTTGTTTTCCCGGCACCATTGGGACCGAGTAACCCAAACA
>CAXBHV010000924.1:0-3774 GCA_963974855.1 uncultured Rhodopirellula sp.
CGCAATGGCGGATGAAATTCGTAAAATCCGTACCCGGATGCAGGAAACCGCGACCGCCGGAAATTTGAAACGAGGCGAAGGGGGCACCGTCGATGTCGAATTTGTCGCTCAAATGTTGACGCTAAAACACGCCTCGGAATCTCCCAAAGTCACCCACTGCAACACCACGATTTCGCTTGAACGACTTGCCGAAGCGGGGCATATCCCCGAAGACGAAGCGTTACAGTTGATCGCGGGTTATCAAACGCTTCGCGGCGTCGAGATTAATCTACGACTGATGAAAACACCTCATCGCCATGCGTTGCCCGAACTTGACTCGTTGATGAAAAACCTAGCGTTCTTGATGAACGAGAACGATCCCAAGATGATTGAGGCGGCGTGTCATCAAGCACGTCAACGAAATCGTCGACTGTTTAATCGCATTTTTGATCGTGCGTAAACGTGCTCTCCCACCGGAATCACAAACGTTGATGTCTGATTCACTATTGATTCGCTCGCCGAACGACGCTTTGGGCCATCCGCTTCTGGAATCGCTTCGCGAGGGAGCACCACGCTGGAATCATGTCAACGATTGGCCTGCCGAAGCCCTCTGTGCCTGTGCCGATGCAGGCGTTTTTCGCTGGTTCTTGCCACCTGAATCAGGCGGGCTCGGATGGAGCGACGAAGATCAGACTCGTGGCTACTTGCTGCTTTCGGCGGCTGATCTGACGACTACATTCATTATTACCCAGTTGATGGGATCCATTCGCCGCATCGCAGGCAGTGAGAATCCAGCCCCCGCAACGCGTTGGTTGGAAAAACTCGTCAGCGGCGAAGCCTTTGGGACCGTTGGAATCAGTCATTTAACGACAAGCCGGCGTCACCTCGCGAAACCGGTCTTGCAGGCCAGCGAAAACTCAGACGGCTATGTCTTGGATGGGATGTCGCCCTGGGTGACCGGTGCTCCTTATGGCGATGTGTATGTAGTCGGTGCGACACTCGAGGATGGCCGCGAATTGTTGGCGGCCGTTCCACGTTCCCTCGACGGAGTCGACCCATTTCCAGGGACCGAGCTGGTCGCGTTATCGGCAAGCTGTACTGACAAGCTTGTGTTCAAACAGGTCCAGATCGACGAATCGATGTTGATTGCCGGACCGATCGAAAACGTGATGCAAACTGGCACGGGGGCCGGAACGGGCGGTCTGCAGACTTCGACGCTCGCAATTGGACTCGCCAACGCAGCGGTCGATTTTCTGATCCACGAGGCGCTCAAGCGTCCTGATTTGCAAAAGATTGCCGACGAGATGCAGTCAGAAGTCCTGTCGTTGGAAAATGATCTGCTACGCGCCGCAGCGGGCGATGCGACCTGTGATGCTGCCGATATTCGTGGGCGAGCTAACCGCATGGTGTTGCGGTCGACCCAAGCCGCACTGACCGCCGCCAAAGGTGCCGGATACGTGCAAGGCCATCCGGTGGGCAAATGGTGTCGCGAAGCATTGTTCTTTCTGGTCTGGAGTTGCCCGCAACCGGTTACCCAAGCCTACCTCTGCGAGCTGGCGGGAATTCAAGAGTAAACTTCATCCAATTTAAGAATTTGAATTCGCAGTTGCAAAACGTCAAGCCTGTTGCTGAGACGGGAACGCGAGCTGTGCAAGCGAATGTTGGGTATCGCGTGGCTCACTTAGTTTTAACCTGGAAGACGCTTTTGGATCCCACTCGTCGCGTGATCTTAGACCTATTGCGTGATGGTCCGCGGCCGACAACCGATGTTGTGGGAAAATTCCCCCCTTGGTGAAATCTTTCAATTTTGGATCGGCAAGTATGAAGCCTATTGGTCAAACATGTTGTTGCGGGTGAAAGAATCAACAGAGTCCGATACCAAGCACCGTCGCAACTCAGAGAACAATCGAGTTTGGTATTTTGGTTGCAATTAGTTGACGGCGATGACGTGCGAGCTAGATGCACTTTGCTTGTTGCCAGCACTGTCGGCGGTGCTAGCAACACCGAGTGGACGACGGTTGCAGTCGTCTACTTTGCGAGGGGCTACACGTTGGATCCAACCGCGAATTGCGCAAACCGAATGGTTGCAACGCGCTAGCAAACGGATTTCCCACCAAATGTTTCCCTACCCCTCCCTGATGTGGTAGCCTGTAGATCTCTTCCCTCTCTTCAGAAAGGATTTACGATGCGACTGGTCCAATTGACGCTGTGTCTGGTTCTCGGTTTGTGCGGTTCAATGTCTTTGGCTGGCGACGACGTCAACGACATTGATGACGTGGCGACCCATCAGCAGATAGGCATCCTAAAAATTGCGGAATCGGGCAACGCATTGCCGATCAATGCGTTCTGCCTCGCTCGCGATGGAATGGTGGTAGCCGCTTGCGGGACGGGACCGGGTGAAGTGCGGATCGTTAATGACGAAGGTGAAATCCTTCATTCTTGGAAGCTGGACGTTAAACCCGAAGCCATCAATGTGGCCGATGATGGCACCATCCTGGTTGGCGGCGAGGGCAAACTGTTTCGCTTCGATAAGCAAGGTACACAGTTGAAGGTAGCCGATTCGCCGCACGCCGAAAAATTGCGTGGTGGTACCGAGTCTCTTCGCGCCGACGCACTCAAGCGACTTACTCGGACCAGCGCGTCTGCGGCAAGTCGCGTTGAGGTTTATGAACGCATTATCGATCAATTGCAGTCGAAAGCGGATTCAGGGAAGCTGAATACACAAGAAGAACGAATGTTGGAACTGTTGCCCAAAACGCTTGTGCGGCTGAAAGAACAAGCCGAAGCGGAACAGGCTGAACAAGAGGACGCCAAGAAAAAAGGACCTAGCGAAGAGGCTATTCAGCGCCAGATCAACAGCCTGGTTAAATCAAAGATGCGAATTTCCTCGATCAGTTCCAGTGGCAATTATGTTTTCGTCGCCACTCCAGCCCTCGCCGGATATGGATACGACATATGGCGACTAAGTGATCAGTTTAGCGACGGTCAAGTGATCGTGAACGGTTTGCGAGGCTGTTGCGGACAAATGGATGTACAGTGCTGCGAAAGCGGCATCTTTGTTGCCGAAAATTCACGGCATCGTGTTGTTCGGTTTGATACGCAAGGTGCAGAAATCACAAACTGGGGCAAACGTGATCGCACCGGCGAAGATGGCTTTACCAGTTGCTGCAATCCAATGAATGTGTGTTTCAATTCCGACGGTGATGTCTTCACCGCAGAATCAGGGACGGGCCGCATCAAACGCTTCAACACCGACGGCGAATTGGTTTCTTACGTGGGCGATGTTGACTTGGTGCCCGGCTGTAAAAACGTCTCCATCGCCGTGTCACCCGATAGCAGTAAAGTCTACATGTTGGATTTGACGCGAAACCATATTGTGATCATGCAAGCCCGCGAAACGGAACCAACCGGCAAAACAGCCGCCAAGTAAGGCAATCGAACGATGATCAATAAATCTATTTGGGCCGCGACTTGTCTATTGGTGTGCTTGTTCAGTTTGTCGGGGACGCTCAATGCGGCGGACGCGAAGGATACGTTTTCGTTGGTAGTGATGGACCCACTGGCGGCTCCATTGTCATGCCCATGCGTCGAAGGGTACGCTCAGCGCAAGTACGAGGCTTTGGCGGAACACTTGGAACAGACGCTCGGCCGCCCCGTGCGGCTCAGCTTCGGTGAATCCTTATCGATGGCATTGAAAAAATCCGGCGGCGATACCGACCTGATAATCGGAAAGGAATCAGTCGTGCGGGCCGACGCCAAAGCGGCCGATCTTGGCATTACCTTGGTAGGCCATTT
>CAXBHV010000925.1:0-3774 GCA_963974855.1 uncultured Rhodopirellula sp.
ACGCTCCGCCCCCGCGGAAGCCCCTGGAAACAAGTATTGGTCTCAAGAAAAGAGTCCTGACCCCTTTTGCTCCGTCGTTGTTGCCCCAGAGAAAAGTGAACCGTAGCGGCCGGACAAGTGGCGAACAGTCGGATGCATGCGAGACCTCGGCGGTGTCGGTCCTGAAATCAGCATCATTGCTTCGAGCCACGTTCCTTCTAGGACCGTCGGAAGAATAACTGGCGGCGTCTTCCGTAGTGGACGTCTTCCGTAGTGGACGAGGCAACGAGTCCTTTTTGGCTCAGTGAAGCTGCAGGACTCGTAGCCTCGTCCACTACCGCCCGCCATTTATTGATCCGAAGGTCCTAAGTTGAAAACCATTAGTCAACTCGATACACTATTTTTACGCTTCATTGCCGTGGTCGATGGCACGTTCTAGGCGTAGCTTGTTTTTATCCTTTTAACATTTGGAGACACTTGTTATGCCATTCTCGCTCGGCGGGTTTGAACTTCTCGCTATTCTAGCAGTGGTCCTCCCAACAATCGTTTTGTTGGCAACGCGTGGCTACTCAGCGGGGCGTTGGCTTGTTGCGGTGTCCCTCTGTCTTGTAACCGCGGCAGTCATCACGCCAGCGGATCTATTGTCGATGACAGTGTTGTCGGTTGCCTTCTTTGCTGCGATCATGCTGGGGTCACGTATGCGGTTATTTGACAACCCTGTTTCCAGCTGAAAGTGAGTATGAAATCTTCCTCGCGGCGAACCGGACGATTCACGTGAGTTGCCGAGTTGAGTTTATCGAAGTGTTCAGTCGTTCGCGGCGACCACGTGATTGATAACGTTATGTCAGAGGGTCATTGTGGCAGAAATGGATTGGGACGATCGCTATTCGGACAACGAATTCATCTATGGTACGGAACCAAATGCGTTTCTTGTCGAACATTCATCCAAGTTAGTGAGCCCGATACTTTCGCTGGCTGAAGGCGAGGGGCGGAATGCGGTCTACCTGGCAACGCTCGGCTTCCAAGTTCACTGTGTTGACGGGTCTGCGGTGGGACTTGCCAAAGCGCGAAGGTTGGCCAATGCAAAGGGTGTCGACATCAATACGGAGTGCGCCGACCTTGCAAGCTATCAACCGGCAGCGAATCGATACCAGTCCGTGATTTCCATCTCTGCACATCTTCCAAGTGTGATTAGGTGCCGACTCTATCCAATGCTGGAACGATGCCTACAGCCCAATGGAATACTTCTGCTGGAGGCGTACTCCGTAAACCAACTCAGCCGAAATACCGGTGGTCCAAAAGATGTTGACATGCTAATGACGGTGTCCAAAATCGAACGTGAGTTCCCCAACCTCGAGCCGATCCTATTGCATGAGATTGAACGTGAAGTGTGCGAGGGGAAACACCACACGGGTTTGGCTTCGGTTGTGCAGTTCATCGGAAAAAAACCGCAGTGACTGGCGTATGCGACGGAGCTAGCGGATGTACCCCGGATTGTCATCCGGGGCTACAACATTTCGTCGCGCCACCGACGGGTGGCGGGGGTGAGATGGCGGTTTGTTCATCTTGGGTCGGCGAGGAAACCACGCTCGATCGTCTAGGACGAGCCGCCTTGAAGACACTCGCGAAATGTCGCTAGCACAGGTTTACGCGTGCTGGGTTTCGACCACGGCGCCCTTGGGCTGCTTGATATCGCGGAGCAGGTTTCCGAACCACGTCGAACCGATGTCGAAAGGCTTTCCGCCTTTGATTCGCTCGAACTCAATCGCTCGCAATTCGTCGCCGCGGTCTTCGTCTTGTCCGACCACGCCGCTGTCTCCGACCAGCCCACACTCGACGGCCTTGTTTGCACATCTAGCGATCAGCTCGATGTCTTGCTCGTTCGCTCGCGCGGCTCGACTGTAGTAGCCACTTTTTTGGACCAGCACTTTTTCGGCCCCGATCATTTTGGCGAATTGTTCACCAAACCATTTGCCTGGGTTCACGGCATCAAGTTTGTAGTGACCAAACGCATCTTTGGGCACATCTTCGCCACGTGACTCCATCTCTTGAACGATGGTATCGACGCCAGCGCCTTCGGAAATGAAGATGTTGACACAATCGATCTCGTCCAAGATCGCACGCAGCCGATCTGCTTCTTGCTGAAGATCAAAGTGCATTTCGGGAATGTAAACGCCATGCACTTCTTTGCGTTCACGGCTGAGCCCCGTTTCTGGCAAGAAATTCAGTGCGTCGAGGCGTTCGCGGTATTTGTTCGCGGTCGCTGCGGTCAACCAGCCGCAATTACGCCCCATCACTTCGTGAACGATCAACATGCGAGGGTTCGCGTTATGCTCGGCCACGACGTTCTCAAAGAAACGTGCGCCTTGTTCTGCGGCCGTCCATGCTCCCAAACTTTGTTTGATCGGGATGACGTCGTTGTCAATCGTCTTGGGCAATCCAACGACGGTCAGGTCGTAATCGTTTTGGGCGAGAAACGCTGCCAAGTCGGCTGCGGTGGTATTGGTGTCGTCGCCTCCGATCGTATGCAACACGTCGACGCGATCGGTTTTCAGTTGCTCGGCCGCAACGTGCAATGGGTCCTGGCCTTCTTTGACCAAGCCCCGTTTCACACAATCGGCAACATTGGTCAGCTTTACACGGCTGTTGCCAATCGGACTGCCACCGTGCTGGTGCAGCACCTTGGCATTTTCGCGAACACTCGGGGTGACCACAAAGCTATCGCCCAGCAAGAGTCCCTTGTAACCAGATCGGTAACAAAGAATCTCGACCTCTGGCGCTTTCTCGGTATAAGCCTCAATCAACGCACCGATGGCCGAAGAAAGACAGGGGGCCAATCCCCCGGCTGTAAGGATTCCGACTCGTTTGACTGACATGATTTTGGATTCCCAAAAAGGCTGATTTTGAACAGAGTGGTTTCGATGACGGTTAGGAAGTCGGCAAAGCCGCTTCGGATTTGCATCAAACTACCTCCCTTTTTAGAAAATCGTCGCTGAGGGGACAATCGGGCCGAAATTTAGCCAATGCCGATGCGTGTGTGACGTACCAACCCGCTATGGGTCTCTTGGATCCGAAATGTCGCTGTGGGGGGAAAGTATTTTCCAAAATCGCTAGCCCAAACAGGGTAAATGCTATTTCTCATTTAATCTGGAATCTGATATTTCACTCTGCACAGGCACTTCGCCTAAGAATTTCGTCAAGTTTCAATAGGAAACAAAAATGTCGAAGAACACCGTAGCCACTAAAACTACCTCGGTTGCTAAGAAGAGTCCCGCCAAGAAGGCTCCAGTCGCCAAGGCAGTATCGGCTGCAAAAACGCCAACCGCAGCAAAGGTTCCTTCAGTAGCAAAGGCCACTGCCGTCGCTACTACACCCGCAACCGAAAAGAAACCTTCGGTTGCCAAAAAGACGCCGGTTGCAAAGAAGGACCCTGTTGCGAAAGCAACTTCGGTTGCAAAGAAACCCGCCGCCGCTAAGAAGCCCGCTGCTGTAAAAGCAACCAAAGTTGCTAAAAGCAGCACGCCAAAAGTAGCTCGCAAAGCGGCCTAACCATGGCGGATCATCAGCGTCCTGTTACCGTTGCCGCCAGCAAGCTCGATGAGCCGCAATGCGGAGCCGAAACAGGACCTACATTTCCCCATGGACAGGTAAGTCGTTCACGAAACGGCAGTTCCTAAATCACTAACGTTTCGAATCTTCATACACCATCGTCACGCACTGATGCGTCGCGATGGTGTTTTCGTTTGATGACAAAGCTTGGCCGGTGTGGCTTGCCCGAGCCTCCGGCTTCAAAAA
>CAXBHV010000926.1:0-3766 GCA_963974855.1 uncultured Rhodopirellula sp.
TTGGAGGGGCTGATAGATCGGCGGTCAACAATTCCGCTTGGACCCCCAATTCTCGGAGCTCGGTTCGGGTGCGAATCGCGATCTCATCTTCGTCGCGTCCGAGAATTAAGACGTCCGCTCCGGCGGTGGCGATTGATCTCGCGATGGCAGCTCCGACACCTTGAGTACCGCCGGTGACAAGGGCGCGGCGTCCGGTGAGAGTAAAGGGGGATGGCGTGGGGCTCATAGTGACGAAAGATCCGGTACGGTGGGAACGAAAGTGGAGGGCGCGAACATGGAGGGAGCAGCGGGGTGAGAAATGCAGGAAGCGCGAAATCACAAAAGTTTTGTCGTCACCGGTTTTCGGAAAAAAAGCAACAACTTTGCGAGTTCGACTCATCAGCGGGCGAAACTTTTGCCGACCTACCTTGATGAACACCTTAGCGAGTCTAAGATAAAGGTTGTGGGACTGAATAAGGCCCACAACCGCTTCGGTCGTCTAATTTCGGCAGAGGGATCATTTTCCGGGTTCGCCAAAGTCATACAAAGGCTTGTACAGTAGTACGCTGAGACTTTCGCGTTTCTCCCAGCGGCTCCATTTTGCCGCCGACCGATCGAAGCATTTCAAATAGCCGGCCAATGATGTGAAAACGTCATTGGCCGGTTTTTTTTTGCCTCGATCAAATCAACTCGTATGGCAGTGCCCTCGCTGCGATTACGACTGCGACGGATCTTTGCCGTCGACCCAAGGACCGGCCAGGTTCATGTATTCTGGGTCGATCAATTTGCTACCAAAATCACCAGCGTTCCATCCAGGGATATGTTTTGGGTTTGCACGGGCTTCGGAAAGTTGTTCCCACTTCTTAGCCCAGCCTGGATCGGTAGTGCCAATCTCGCGAGATTCTGGATCGAGGAAAAAGACCGAGCCTTGACGATAACTTTCCGCACCAAGGTTCACCACTGCCATCGCGGCGGCACCCAAGTCAGGTGGGTTGTTACACATCATTGGCTCGCCTGCTTCACAAGCATCAAGCCAATTCGCAAAGTGAGCATGCGTCGTGTTGGCCACTTTTTCGGTGGCGATGCGTTCGTCCTTATAGTCACGCTCATGAGTCACTTGAGGACGCTCGGCAATAAAATCGAAACCGTCAAATTCTTCGCCGTTTCCAAAACGGAACGTGCCAAAGTGTCCACGAATTAATTGGTCAATTCGTGATTCTTGGTTACACATCGTGGCAGTCACCAACCCTTGAACGCCTTCGTTAAAATCGGCGACCACGGTTGCCACATCGGGTACATCACGACCATCGTATTCCATGTACAGCCCCCCCGCACCAACGACGCGTCCAGGAAGTCGCAGTCCTGTTGCTTTCAACATCGAAGTGGTGCGGTGCACAAACAGATCGGTGAACATGCCGCTGCCAAACGGCCAGAAACGACGCCACTGTTTGTACTTTTCACGGTCAAATGGCATCTCGGGTGCAAGCCCTTCGTTCGTGCCGAGCCAGCGATTCCAATCGATCGTTTTTGGCGACATATCGGCTTCGAGTTTGTAGTAACGCCACTGCCCCATGTCGCTGTTGCGGAAGTATTCGGTTTGGAATCCCAAGACCTTGCCAAGCTTGCCGTCTTTGAGCATTTGATTGACTTGGTTCCAAACCGGCAGACTTGTCGATTGCACGCCCACCTGCATGACTTTGCCACTTTCACGCCAAGCCTTCTCGACCGAAAACGCCTCTTCGACTGTCTTGGTCATCGGTTTTTCGCAATAGACGTTCAGCCCTGCCGCGATCGAATCGACCGTTTGCTTGTGATGCCAATGGTCGGGCGTCCCAATACAAACGGCGTCGAGATTTTCTTTCTCGATCATGTCACGATAGTCGACGTAACGACCTGGATCGGTTCCGGTGGCTTTCTTGATGTGGTCGGCGACCTTGTCCCGCTGCGTCTTATAGACTTCGGCGACACCGACGAGCTCGATGTTCCGGCCTTCTTCGTGCAGCTTGCAAAGCGTCTTGACGTGAGCGCCATAGCCGCGACCGCCGGGGCCGATGAAACCAATTCGCATCCGTTCGTTGGATCCCGCTGCTGCAGCGGCTCGCGTGGCGGACAAGCCCACCGATGCCGCCGCCGCGACTCCGGCCGACTGCGTGATAAAGTTGCGGCGGTTGGATTGATTCTCGGTTTGCTTTTCAGCTGTCATGATAGAGATTCCTCAATTTGAACGCTCTCTGCCAAAGGAGAGCTATCGGGTAAAAGAACGGGGGTGAGTGGAGTCGATGTGAGTGATTCGTTGGTCGGCTACTTACGGAACAACGACTTGTCCTCGATGGAAGTGAGCTCGTTCGCCGAACGGCCCCATTTCCAATCGAGTGTTGGCGGCGTTTTGCCATCCGAGAGACATGTTAGTTGAATCGGGTGATACCCTTTGGCCAATTTAAGCGAAACCGTACGCCGCTGTCCCGCTTGGTAGCCAAAGTCAGCATCCAACACGGACGCTTGATGGATCCGTAGAAACGCCTTGCTGCCCGTCGACAACGACATTTCGTATGTTCCCGTTTCCGGCACGTCGATCCAGCCGGTCCACTGGATTGCCCCTTTGCCGCTGGGCAATTCCGCGGCGTCCATATTCGCAGACTTGCCCGTTTTTTGCGGTGTCAATCCACTGGTTTTTGGAACGTAGGGAAATTCGCCTTCGCAGAACGACCAATTCAAACCGGGCGTTGCCTCGGTGACTTGCACCGCAGGAATGGCAACGTTGTCGTAGGGCCGTTTTGCACTCGCGTTTGGCATCCGTGATTGCAAGACATGGTCACGCATTCGTTTTTCAAGTTTCTTAAAGCGAGGATTCGTGTCCGCCAGATTGTGCTGTTCTTTCGGATCATTCTTCAGGTCAAAAATCTGAAACGGATCGTTGTGTGATTTGATGTTTACACGCACGCCCTTGAATCCGTCCAAATGGACAACTTGCATTTGGCCTCGCTTTTTACCGCGATGCGATGGCGAGAAGTCTTCGTATTTTGGCGTCGAGCCGTTCTGGGAATACTCGACATAAATCTGGCTCGCCGCGGCTTTGCCTTTTCCGGTCAACCGTGGTCGCAAGGAAACGCCGTCGGTGCGGGCCGGAGCGGCAATCCCGCCAAGATCGGCAAACGTCGGCATCCAATCATGGAACTGACTTGGTTCTGTGTTGATCTTGCCAGCCGGAATGTTCCCAGGCCACCATGCCAATGTGGCGACTCGAATGCCGCCTTCCCAAACATCGCGTTTGATCCCATCGAGTGGGCCGTACGACTGGAACGACGTGGGGTCGTAATTTGAATTAGCAAGGTAGCTTTCTTGGTGAGGCCCGTTGTCGCTAGAGATCACGACAAGCGTGTTTTTGTCGATCTTTAGATCACGCAGCGTCTGCAGCAGATCGCCGACGCAGTGATCAATTCGCCGCACCATCGTGGCGAATCGTTCTTCCTCGTCGCTCCAACCTTTGCCGACGTAATCGGGATGGCGGTATGAATCAATTTCACCCTCGGCCGTATTAATCATGTGGCCCGTTTCGCCGGTCCACTGAATTCCTCCATTCAAACCGTTGCCTTCGGGATAAGCCATCGTCGGCGTTTGCAGTGCCGCGTGCGGTGTATCATAGGCGAGGTACAAGAAAAATGGCTCTTGCGGATTCGATTCGGTGTGCTCGGCAATCCAGTGTTTGCTTCGCGCCGTGAACAAATCGGTGGTGTAACACTTCGACAGCCCTGCGGATACTTCGCGGTCGTTATGCCATACTTGCTTG